>JAFUYV010000193.1 GCA_017476945.1 Fretibacterium sp. | reverse complement strand
GGTGTCTCCGTCCACTACGCGCTTAATCTTCGCCTTATAGACAGCATTTGCTTTCACCGGGTATGAGGTCAGGACGATCTCCGTGCCGGCCTTCGGCCCCTTGTGATAATGATACTTGCCCGTTCTGCTTTCGTAATGGCCGCCGTTCTCATCCAGCTTGCCCGGATGAGCGCAGGCCACCGCAGCCAGCGACAACACAAAGAAAACAGCAATAAACACACGTCTGAACTTCAACATTCCCATCATCCTTTACTTTGCAGATAAAATCTCCAGCCAGCAACCGTCCTGAGCGTAACGGAGGCTCTTCGTCAGTCTCGGCGCATCCTCGTAAAAGTCCATGCCCTCCCTCCATAGTTTTTATATCAGCGACATACTGCTGTTAAAGATTTTTGTCCTCCAGGTGCCGCGTAGATAATTATACCTTGGGTGATTTTCGGGGACGCCCACGCTTCTTCTGCGGCGCTTCGGGCATAGTGGTTTCGGCGGTCGGCTTGTCAGGTACGGCTGTCTTTTCTGGTTTTGACGCTGCACTTGTCCGCCTGGACGTCTTTTGTGTGGCATCAGATTTTTTGGATTTACCGCCTTGAGTTTTGCTCTTGGCAGCGGGTTCGGTCGTTTTCACACTCCGCGTTTTACGTGTCTGGGCTGTTGTTTTGTCTGCTGATTGCGTCGTGTCCTTTTCTCCTGAAACGGGAAGAGGCGCATCAGGCGTCAGAAGCTCGATGACGGTGGTTCCACACAGTTCCGCGACGTCGGAGAGCTGCTGCAAGGTGGGGTTGTACCCGCCATGTCCCTTGCGCCACTTGGAAACGACGGGGGAGCTGACCCCAAGGTGCTGGGCAAATTCTTTCTGAGTTATCTCTAACCGTTCTCCGTAGCGAAGGAGTTTCTGAATCAAGGGCTTTACATCAAACATCAAGAACACTCCAATCTTTGCATGTTAGGGAAATTATAGCAGGATTATTACCGATATATAATGGGACATGAAAATTTTTCTGTCATGATGAGTAGGACGGAGAACTTCATGGTTATAACGCACCCGCTCATGAGGAAGGTCTACGAGCGGAAGGAATTCAGCCGTACCAAGCTGGCGCAGGCCATCACCAACTCGACGGCCCCGGCCGCGGGGCTCATCCCCTGGTGTCTTGACATGCGGCGCTGGTTTCAGGCGCGCTGAAAGTCCCCAGTGAACACCTCCACCGCCGGCCCGGTCATGAAACAATGTCCGCTGTCCTCGTCGTACCGGATGCGGAGGTCGCCGCCGGGCAGGTGGACGAGGACCTCATGCGCAAGTTTACCCGCGCGCACGCCCGCGAACACGGCCGCCGTCGCCCCAGTTCCGCAGGCCAGTGTCTCCCCAGCCCCGCGCTCCCAGACGCGGAAATTGATCTCCCTTGAGGACAGGACCTCGACGAACTCCGAGTTCACCCTGTTCGGGAATTTTTCGTGTGTCTCCAGCGCCCCGCCAAAATCCTCCAACGGCAGCTCCGCCACGCGGGACGATCCAAGGCCGGCATTGTCCTCCAGGAAGTAGACGGCGTGGGGGGTTCCCACATCGACGCCAATGAACGACAGGCTCATGCCCCGCACCAATAACGGTTCCGGCAGCTCGCCCGTCAGGACGGGTTTTCCCATATCGACCGTGGCCTCCGCCACCTTTCCGTCCCTCACCATCAGGTCAATCGACCGGACGCCGGACCGGGTGTCAATGCGTGCCGCGCGGCGCGACGCGGGAATAAGGCCGTGGTCGTAGACATACTTCGCAACGTAACGGATCCCATTTCCGCACATGTCCCCCTCCGATCCGTCCCGATTGAACATCCGCATCGAGGCGTCGGCCCTGTCCGACGGCTCAATGAGGATCAGGCCGTCCCCCCCGACGCCATAATGCCTGTCCGCGATCACCTTCGCCAGCTCCGACGGCTCCTCCACCTTCTCCGAGAAACAATCAATGTAGACGTAATCGTTTCCACAGCCCTGCATCTTTGTGAACCTCATAGCCTGTACCCTCCTCGTCCCCAATCAAATATCAAATTACATCAGGGATTCCATCCCTCGATAGATTGCGCGTATCGCGTCCTCAAAGTCCGCCTCATCGACGCCCACGATGATGTTCAGCTCGCTTGGACCTTGGTCAATCATTCGGATGTTGATCTCCGCATCCGCGAGAGCTTTGAACACCCTGACGGCCGTCCCCCTGGAGAGGACCATGCCCTGTCCGACCACCGCAATCATCGCCAGCCCGTCCTGCACCGAGATGCTCTCCGGCTCCATCTCCCGCCAGATGTCCCGCAGAATAGCCTCCTTCGACGCCGCGAAGTGCTCCGTGTTGACGATGAGGGACAGGGTATCAATGCCGGAGGGACAGTGCTCGAAGGCCACGCCATGCTCCGCAAAGACTTGCAGGAGCCCCGCGCCGAACCCCACCTCGGCGTTCATCATGGACTTCTCCACGATAACGGCGCTGAAACCCTTTCGCCCGGCAATCCCAGTCACCGTACGCGCCTGGGTGTCATCTTTCAGGCTTGAGGTAATCGTCGTCCCAAGTTCATCTGGCTGATTTGTATTGCGTATATTAATTGGAATTCCAACGGTTTTTACAGGAAAAATCGCATCCTCATGAAGGACGGACGCCCCCATGTAGGACAGCTCACGCAGCTCCGTATAGGTGATGGACTCGATGACCTTAGGGTTCGTTACAATCCTGGGGTCGGCGGACAGTAAACCGGATACGTCCGTCCAATTCTCGTACAGTCGGGCGTTCACGGCCCGCGCAACGATGGAGCCCGTGATGTCCGAGCCCCCACGGGAGAAGGTGCGCACCCGTCCGTCCGGCATAGCGCCGTAGAAACCCGGTATCACGGCGTAAGACAGGTCTTGAAGCCTCTCGCCCAGGCCCGCAAAGGTCCTCTCGCCGTCCAACCTGCCGTTCTCGCCAAAAAAAATATTGTCGGCGGGCTCCACGAAGTCAAAGCCGAGAAAATCCGAAATAATTTTGGCGTTGAGGTACTCGCCGCGGCTGGCGATATAGTCTCGATCCGGCGCGGCGGAGAAGCGTTCGTAAATAGCCCTCAGCTCGCCCTCCAGGTCAAAATTTATCCCAAGCTCGTGGACGATCTCAGAGAACCTCCCCCGGATACTGCTGAAGGGGACCTCAAAGCCAAGGCCCCGCTCAGCTAAAAAATGACATTGATACAACAAATCTGTCACCTTAATGTCCCCATCCTCCCGCTTTCCCGGGGCAGAGACAACGATATACTTTCGATCGGAGTCGGCTTTAATAATGGCCGCCACTTTCCGAATTTGCGCGGCATCCGCGAGGGAACTGCCGCCGAATTTTGCCACGATCGGATTCATATTTTCCATCTCCCTAGCGTGTTAATTTGTTCTTATAACAATATATTATCGCCGTAAAACTTCACAATATTTTTCTAACATTTTTCTAAGAACATTCTCATGGCCCTGACCGCAATCATGGCATGGAGTGCGGCTGCCGTCACGATAGCGCGGTCGTCCGGAAGGAAGGCGGCGTTGTGGAGGGGTACAGGGCATCCCGCGCCAACATGATAGAAGGAGCCAGGCCGACCCTGAAGAAAATACCCAAAGTCCTCCGTCGTCATCGTGGGTTCCTCGACAAGATGCACCCGTTCCGCTCCCAACAGCGCACGGGCGGATTCCTCCACAACCTGCGTCATCCCCTCGTCGTTGACCACTCCGGGGTAGCTCTCGCGCAGGTCGCAGTGAACCCGCACGCCCGAAGCGGCTTCCGCCTCCCGGACGGTGGAGAGTAGAAGGCCGCGCATCTGGGCCCTCGCATCCGAGCCCAGGGTACGGATGATGCCGGCGAACTCAGCGCGGTCCGCCACGATATTTCCCGCCGTCCCAGCATGGAGCGTCCCCACGGAGAGAACGCATCTTTCTCCTGGAAAATTCTGTGGAATCTCCAACAATTTCAGGATAATCCTCGCTGCGCCCGCGAGAGCATCCACACCCTTTTCCCGTTCCGCTCCATGGGCGCTCCGTCCCGTGAGCGTGACGCGGAAGGTGTCCGACGCTGCGTAGAACTTGCCGTATCGAACGCCAACATGTCCGGCAGAAAGGTCCGGGGTCACGTGGGCTCCGAAGACAGCGTCAACCCCCTCAAGCACCCCGGCCTCCATCATCCGCTGAGCGCCGCCGTTCCCCTCCTCATCTGGCTGGAACAGGAACACGACCGTCCCAGGAAGGGCCTCGCGATGGGCGGACAGGAGTCTCGCCGCGCCAAGGACGGCCGTCATGTGAACGTCGTGTCCGCAGGCGTGCATG
>JAFUYV010000192.1 GCA_017476945.1 Fretibacterium sp. | reverse complement strand
TTATAAATATTGTCTTTATAATAATAATTGCTACAACTTTATGTTTGGGCTTTAAGTATGGGGGAATTTTCTTCTGAGCACTAGATTTAAGTACCCCCTTCCATAAGAGGATTTTATCTTTCCAGCCCATCAAGCCAGTCCGCCCACCACTGCATCATCCTGATTCTTTCAGACAGGTATTCTGCATGGTTATAAGCTCCCCGGATCTGATTTTGTTCCACATGGGCAAGCTGCCTCTCTATAACGTCCCTGTTCCAGCCGCGCTCGTTTGCGATAGTTGAGAACATCGAGCGAAAACCGTGAGGCGTAATCAGCTCCTTCCCAAAACCTAAGCACCGTAACGCTACTCGAACCCCGTTCTCTGACATGCAGCGCTTATCGTTACGGGGGCTTGGGAATAGATACTTTCCTCTCCCAGTGACCGGACGTAACTCCTCGATGATAGCTTGGGCCTGTCTGGAAAGAGGGACCATATGGCGGCGTTTCATCTTCATCTTTCCCGAAGGAATATCCCATACATCCCCCTTAATTTCTGCCCACTCTGCCGCTCTAATTTCCCCTGGCCGCGCAAATGTATAAATAGAAAAGAGCATCGCGCAGCGTATCACAGTATAAGGGTAAGCAGTCATCGCCTTCATCAGCGTAGCGATCTCCGAGGGATCCGTCAGCGTAGCGTAATGCTGGACATTTCTCGGGCAGAGAGCCCCCTGAAGGGCTAGCGTAGGATCAGTGGCAATCCATCCCGCCGCAATAGCAAAACGAAAAACCTGGCCGACAATGACCTTCACTCGTCGGGCAGTTTCATAATGGCCTTGCCCCTCAATTTGGCGACAGAGGCGGAGGATATCCGCCGGGGAAATATCTTCTAACGTCTTATTTTCAAGCCCCGGAAGGATATATTTGCCCAGGCGAAAGCGGATTGTTCGCATATAGGTTGGGGCTTTCCCCTTCATACGGACCCTCATCCATTCTTCGGCGACGTCCGAGAAGAGCGTTGGGGGCATCCCATTACCATAAGGGCTTTGCCCCTTAGCGCGGCCGGTCTGTATCTCATCCCGTTTCAAGCGGGCATCCTTCATGGACAGATCGGGATAGGGTCCAAGTGATATCTGTCGTTCCTTTTTCTGTTCCCAATAACGAAAAATCCAATACTTGCGCCCCGATGGATCGACTCGGAGGTACAATCCCCGGTCATCGCGAAGCATATAGCGTTTTTCTTTGGGCTTCGCGGCTTTAGCTTGCAGTTCTGTTAACATAGCAAACACCTCACCTCGTGATAAACCGTAGAAAAAGAGGCCCTTCTCCTCTTTCTACGGTTTCTTCTACGGCGTTGCATTGGCTTTGGGCGGTCTTAATCGGACATCAACGGATTAAGTACAACAGAAAAACCCGCCTCTTGGGCGGGTTTCTGGGCTTAACCGGCTCTTGCCGGATAATCTTCTGGTGGAGATAAGGGGATTCGAACCCCTGACCTCTTGAATGCCATTCAAGCGCTCTCCCAACTGAGCTATATCCCCGCGACAACAGAAACTATTTTACACATATTTCTAAAATTTGTCAACGTCCAAGTGAAAGCCATTCCAGACTCAACGCCCAGTCGCCATTAATGCCCCTCATAAGCACAAATACTGTTACCCCGGCTTTCGCTGTTGAGTCTTTTCGCCCGTCCCTGCCTATTGTCCCTCGTTCCATAGATACGTGCCTCCAGAGGACGCAGGATCGCATTCGTTGCTCCATCCAAAGTGCTTAAAAGGAGCGTCTTCCCCCCGATAAGCTCTTGCGGCAACTCAATAGCGTCAAGCGAAAAGTTCACAACCGTTATAAGCTGACGTCCACCCAAAGCGCGGGCAAAGGCAAAGACCGTTTCGCTCCCCGGCAGAAGCTCCTCATAAGTCCCGGAGGCCAGCTCCTCATGCTTACGGCGAAACTCTATGAGCTTTCGATACCAGGACAGTACGGACGCCGGATCTTGAGCCTCTGTCTCCGCATTAACGGTCACATAGTCCTCATGCACGGGGAGCCACGGCTTTACGTCCCCCATGGTGAACCCTGCGTTGGCACTTACGTCCCACTGCATTGGAGTGCGGGCGTTATCGCGGCTGAAGAAATGCACAAATTCCATCGCCCGCTCCGGCGCAAAACCCTCCTTCAATGCAAACGCATACTGCCCATGGGAGGAGATGTCATTATAGTCATCAATAGACGGCCAGGCCACGTTGTCAAGGCCTAACTCCTGCCCCTGGTAGATGAACGGCGTCCCGCGAAGCGTCAACAACACGACCGCCATCGCTTTAGCCGCTCTCTCACGGTCCACCCCCCTCGGAAAGAAATGCTCTACGCTGCGCGGCTGATCGTGATTTTCAAAGAAAATAGGGCACCAACCGTTATCCCGCGTCGCATTCTGGCTGGCCGTGAGCGCTGCCTTCAACTCCTTCAGCTTCCACTCGCGCGGGTAGCACCAAACCTCCCCCTCCTGGAACGGCAGGGTCATGTGACTGAACTCAAAAAGCATGTCAAAAACGCCATGTTCCCCCACCCAATCCTTTAATTCCTCCGGCGCAACACCGTTAGCCTCCCCCACCGTGAAGATGTCGTGTCCGTCGAAGACCTCCCGGCGGAACTCCCGCAGAAAATCCAAAATTCCCGGCGTGTTGGCCGTCATAAAGTGCACGCCCACCATGCCGTCCTTGCCATCCGGCTCCCCGTCGCCGAACTCCTGCGGCTTCTTGATATAGGTAATGGCATCGATGCGAAATCCCCCCACACCCTTATCAAGCCAAAAGGACGCCGCGTCATAAAGAGCCCTGCGAACCTCCGGATTCTCCCAGTTAAGGTCAGGCTGCTGGGCCGCAAAGGTGTGCAGATAATACTGTTCCCGCTCCTCGCACCACGTCCACGCCGGCCCTCCAAAGATGCCCCGCCAATTGGTCGGGGCACTCCCATCCGATTTCGCGTCCCGCCAAATATACCAATCCGCCTTTGGATTTGTCCGATCCCTCTTCGATTCAAGGAACCAGCTATGCTGGTCGGAGCTGTGATTGAACACAAGGTCCATGACAACCCTGATGCCGCGTTTCCTCGCCTCGGCGATCAGGCGCTCAAAATCCTCCATCGTGCCATAAGAGGGGTCAATGGCCGTATAGTTCGCAATATCATAGCCGTTATCAACCATCGGCGATGGATAGATGGGCGTGAGCCAAATCGCCTCAACACCCAACTCCCGGAGATAGTCCAACTTGCCCGTGATGCCGGGCAAATCCCCCGTGCCGCTTCCCGTCGTGTCCGCAAAGCTCTTGGGATAAATCTGATAGACAATGGCTCTCTGCCACCACCTCTGAGGCGTTCTCCCCGCCGCGAACGCCTCAGAGGACATCAAAAACGGACTGCATAACACCGCGCCAGCCAAAACAGCCGAAATATAATATCCTGCGCACTGCACATCAACCGCCCCCTTCGCCTATGGCATATCTGTAAAGATTATACTTCGCATAAGGAGCAGCGTGACGCTCAAGGCAGAGATATCCCTATGTGAAACAGCGCCTGGACTGTGGCCGAGACAATTTTGTTGGAGTGGGCCCAGGTCAGAAAGCTGCGGATATCCTCCGGCGTGTCAATGTCCAGCAGCGTATCCGCCAGCGTACAGGTAACCCCCATGCCCAAAAGACCCCTTACCGTGGCATGAAGTACGTCCTTCCCACCCCATGAGGGGAAGCTGAATGTCTCCGGGACCAAACGCCTCATCCCCACAGCCCAATACCCGCCGTCCAGCGACGGCCCCAGGACGACATCCACATCACGGAGCCCCTCAAACACCCGGCGCAGGTCCCCGGAGCTGACGGAGGGAATGTCTGTCCCGATGAGGACAGCGCGCCCATATCCGGCCTCAAAGACATCGCGCATCGCCTGCCGCATCCTCTCGCCCAAATTGCCCTCGCATTGTTTATGGAGATGAAACGTTGGCGGTATCAGCGCCGCATAATCCTCTATTTTTCCGCTACCTGTCCAATAGAGAAAGACGTCCGCGTTGTCCTGGAGCTCCACCGCAGCGGAAAAAACGTCGGCCCACATCGCGCGGTGAAGCTGTTCCCGCTCCCTCTCGCCCAACAAGGGCGCCAGGCGAGTCTTGGTCTCACGCCCAATGGGCAGGCGGGAGAAGAGGACAAGCGCGTTATCCATAGATTCTCCGCAGGGTTCCCGTCGGGACACCCAAGATGTAGAGCGCCTTGATCACGTTCATCTTCGCCCACGTCCGAAGTCGTCCGTTCTGGAGGTAGCGGCGCGCGGAGGTCCCAATGGGCGTGTCCAGCGCACGGATAAGGCCCCGCCTGTGAAGAGGGCGCAGGCGGCGGGACAGCTCCCAGTCCTCCATGAGTTCCAGTGGCGCGAACCCTCCCAGCCCGTCAAAAACCTCGCGCCTCAGGAACAACCCTTGATCCCCAAAGATGAGGCAGAATCGTTTGGCCCGGGTGTGGGACGTGCTTTCGATGAAGCGTAGAAAGCGGTCCTCCGCGTCGTAGAAATGCAGGCGAAAAAAACCGCCCGCCGCTCCATCCCCGACGGCGCGCACAATGTCCTCAAGGCTGGTGGGGGTGGGGACAGAATCCGCATGGACAAACCAAAGCACGCTGCCCTTCGCGGCCCTGGCCCCGGCGTTCATCTGGGAGGCGCGGCCGGAAGGGGCGTGGATGACCAGGGCGTTCAGGCTCTCCGCCTTCTCCACCGTACCATCCAAGCTGCCCCCGTCCACAACGATAATCTCCTTCCCGCCGGGCATGGCCAGCACGGACTGAAGCAAGGGAACGATGCGATCCCCTTCGTTCAACGCCGGAACAATAACGGACACCAGCATGGAGAGTTTTACGCCGTCGCGCCGCCGCAGCTGGAGCCCGCGCCCGCAGTGCAGGCGTAACAGTGTTCGCCGAAGGCTATCTCCCGCCCCTCCGGCACATCGCCAAGGTCACGGATGTTCGCCGGGCCTTTGACGGGCAGTTTCGCCGCCTGATTGAAGTCGCAGTCGTACAGCCCGCCGTCCCAGGCCGCGGAAAGCTGAAAGCGGCACATCATCCCCTCCAGAGCCGCGGGGTTGAAGGCGTCGTGGAGCCGCTGCCTATACCGGTCGAAGTTCCCCGTCCGCCGCAGGAAATCCCCAAAGCGGCCGACGGGGGTGTTCGTGATGGCGAAGAGGCGATTGAATATGACGTCAAAGTCCGCGCTCAGGCGCGTTTTGTACTCCCGCTCCAGCTCGGCCTGATTGGGCGGAAGGAAAGCGCCGCCGGGATTGTAGACCAGGTCCAGCGGCAGGCGTTCGTCCCGGCCGTAGCCCAGGGCGTTTAACTTTTGAAGCATGGCAATAACGGTGCGGAACGTCCCCGAGCCCCTCTGCCTATCGCAGTCACGCTCCGTATAATAGGGCAGGGAGGCGACGACCTCCACGCCATGTTCCGCGAAGAACTCCGGCAGATGCTCATAACCTGGCTCATTGAGGATGACGAGATTGCTGCGCACCATGACGTGTGCGCCGCTCTTGATGCCCTCCTCAACGAGCCACTGAAAATTGGGGGTCATCTCCGGCGCGCCGCCCGTGATGTCCAGCGTCTTAAACTTCCAAGAGCGGAGGACGCGCAGAACGTGCTCCATCGTCTTCCGAGTCATGAGCTCCGTTCGGTTGGGCCCTGACTCCATGTGGCAGTGCCCGCAGGCCAGGTTGCAGCGGCGGCCCACGTTGACCTGAAGGACCTCCAAACGTTCAGCGGTCCGGCGCAGCGTGGGGTTCGCAATCCTCGCCTCAAAGGGAGGGATCACATCGACAGTCCCTTCACTACGTTCTTCATCTGCACACCGTGGACAAGGGACGCACCGCCGCGGATGGCACAGGCTACGTGGACGGCCTCGGTCATCTGCTCCTCGTTGGCCCCGTTCTCAAGGCAGCTCTGGCTGTAGGCGTCAATGCAATAAGGGCACTGCACGGCGTGAGCCACGGCGAGCGCGATCAGCGCCTTCTCTCGTTTGGTGAGCGCACCCGACTCGAACACTGCGCCGTAGTAGGCCATGAACTTCTCCCAAAGGTCCGGGGCGCACTCACCCATCGCGGCAAAGTTTCCCAGGTCCGCCGCGTCGTAATAGCTGTTCTTCTCGCTCATTCTCAAGAACCCCCATAGAAAATGGAATTCACATTCCCCAGAGGTATCTTACAATCTTGTCAGCGTTTCATCAAGTGTGCGGCAGTTTATGGACCTGGCACGCGCAGCGCCGCCTTCGGTTCCTTTGTCTCCTCGTCCGTCAGGCTACAGCAGCGAGACGACGCACCTCTCGACCCCGGCCATGTCCGCGGTGGGCTCAAAACGCGCGACGACCTCCCCCTCGCGATTCACCACGAACTTTGTGAAGTTCCACTTGATGTCAGATGTGTTCGCGTAATTGGGATCCCGCTTCTTCATCATCGCGTCCATCAGTCCGGCCATCTTCCCCTCGCCAAACCCGGCAAAACCCTTCTGAGATTTCAGGTACGTGTAGAGGGGCAGCTCGTTCTCGCCGTTCACATCGGACTTCCTCATCTGCGGGAACTGCGTGGCGTAGTTGAGCGCGCAGAAGTTGTGTATCTCCTCATCCGTCCCCGGCGCCTGTCCCCCGAACTGGTTGCAAGGTATGTCGATAATCTCAAAGCCCCTGTCGCGGTACTTCTCGTACATCTCCTCCAGAGGGGCGTATTGTGGAGTGAAACCGCACTCCGTCGCCGTGTTGATAATCAACAACACCTTGCCCTCATAATCGCTCAGCGGGATTTCCTTTCCGTCCGCCGCCGTTACGGAGTAGCCGTAAACCCCCTGTGCCGCGAAAGCCGGAACCGCGAGCCACACCAGGCCCAGCAGCATAGCCCCCACACACGCGGCCAGGCCGCGCTTATTGATCGCATACCACACGATATATTCCTCCCATCAGGATATTTTTACAGCAGGGCCCACAGCTCATGGAGAAGATAAATCCCCGCCGCGATGAGGGCCAGTCCGCAGACGATGTTCAGCGCGCGAAGCACCTTGTCCCCCCGTTCGCTCTGGAGCCACGCCGAGGCAAGCTGGGCGAACGTCCCCGCGAGGACCAGCACCGCGCTGTACCCCAGGGCGTAGGCCAGGATGAGGCCGAAGGACACCAGGAATCCGCGTGAGGCCTGGGACATGGCGAGCGATAATATCGGCGTGATGTACGCGATGCTGCACGGGCCAATGGCAAGTCCCGACACAATGCCCAGGACGACGGCCCCGCGCAGGTCGTGCCGCTCCGTACCGCTCCCGCCCCTCCCGAAGGAGAAGAACCGGACGTGGATAACGCCAATCAGGTGCAGCCCCATCAGGATAAAGACGGCCGCGACGATGACCGTGAGGAAGCGCTCGTACCCTCCAAGCAGCATCCCCAGGCTCGACGTGACGAAGGCCACGAGCATCAGGTTCAGCACGATGCCCACGCAGAAGGCGCAGGAGACCTTGAACGCCCCCCAGCGCGTCGGGGAATCGGTGTTCTCAATGTATCCCACGACGAGCGGGACCGCGGCGATCCCGCAGGGGCTGAGCAGCACGCTCGCCACGCCCCACAAAAAGGCTCCGGCCCATTGCCACGCCCCGCTGGAGTACATCGTCTTAAATACCGCGCTAAGAATGGAAGACATAACCGCGTTTCCCCCTTACAGCCTCGTCACGATCTCCTCAAGCGGGCGCAGAGTGGTGTGAAAATTCGCGGGCTCGCAGTCATCCGCCGCATAGCCGATGTAGAGCAGCGCGGCCGGTTTGACGTTCTCCGGCAGGCCAAAGGCCTTGGCCATGCCCTTGCTGTCAAAGCGAAGCACCCAGCAGGAGCCGAGGCCCTGTTCCCACGCCGCCAGCATCATCTCGTCACAGACGATCGAGGCGTCCATCACGCCGCTGCTGCCCCCGGGCAGATCCGGCGACTGCGCGGCAAGCTCCACGTCGTAGCAGACGAGCAGGACGACCGGAGGATTGTAATAGGAGCTGCTGTTCGCCTTGACCCTGGCTCGCGCCTCCTCGCTTTCTATCACGTAAATTTTCTGCGGCCGGCGATTCATGGCGGTGGGCGCGTGCATTGCCGCCTCAAGGACGGCGTCCAGTTTCTCCGGCTCAACCTGGCGGTCCGAGTATTTTCTGACGGAGAAACGCTCTTTTATTGCTGCCAAAACATCCATCTGTGTTGTTCTCCTTTTAGGAATGAGCTCTTTCCATTCTCTATGCCTGGGGGTGGTACTTCTTTAGCAGACCATCGAGGATGACGCCGTGATTTTTTTCCTGAGCGGCGAAGACCTCAATTTCCCTCGCGGCCTCCTCGCATTCCGCCTGGCAGCCCTTTGCCTCCCCCAGCGCGCGCACCTTCGCCGCTATCTCCCCGATGTGCCCTTCGGCGTTCGCCTCCGCCTTCTGCATGGACGCGGCAAACTCCCAGAAGTCCTGCGGGTACTGGCCGTTCAGCACGGCGTAGAAGCCCGCGTGAACCGCCTCCTGATTGGCGATCTCGATGAACTGCTCCGCGACATCGACAAAGCCCTGCTCCCGCGCCAGACGAGCCAGCGCGTAGTAGACCATCGTCCCGTTGGCCTCGGCCTGCGCCGCGCCGCTCACCATTTTTTCTAGTTCCGTCCCCTTCGTCAAGCCGTAAATGGACATTCTCATTTCCCTCCCTCAATATAATGCGCGGGGAGGCGGACGTTCGGCGGTCACGCTCCCCGGCCTTTCATCAAATACCGCGTTTACAGAGCCGATTCAATCCAGCTCTTCAACTCCTCTGCGGGTTGAACGCCCACCTTGCGCCCCACGGGCTCGCCCGCCTTGAACAGAATCAGGTAGGGGATGCCCATGACCTTGAACCTCCTGGACACCTCTGGATTCTCCTCCGCGTCCGCGTTGAAGAACGCCACCTTGCCGGCGAACTCCTCTGAGAGCTGCTCCACGACGGGCGCGAGGATCTTACAGGGCTGGCACCATGTCGCGGAGATGTCCAGCAGCGCGACCGCCGCCGCCTCCAACGCGCTCGTGTCGTTATTTTCTATCTTGTTGACCATCTCGCACACGTCCTTCAGCCTACAGGAGCGAGGCGACGCACTTCTCAACCTCGGCCATATCGGCCGTGGGCTCGAAGCGGGCGACGACGTTGCCCTTGCGATCCACCACAAACTTCGTGAAGTTCCACTTGATCTTCGCGCTCGTCTCGTCGTAATTGGGGTCAAGCTTCGGCAGTACCTCCCTCAGCTTGTCGGCCATCTCCCCCGTGCCGAAGCCGGCGAAGCCCTTCTGGGACTTCAGGTAGGTGTACAGGGGCAGCTCGTTTTCGCCGTTGACCTCGGACTTCTTCATCTGCGGGAACGTCGTGTTGTAGTTCAGCGTGCAGAAGGTGTGGACCTCCTCGTCCGTCCCCGGCGTCTGGTTGCCGAATTGGTTGCAGGGGATATCGATAATCTCCAGGCCCTTGTCGTGGTACTTTTTGTACATCTCCTCAAGGGGCGCGTACTGCGGGGTGAAGCCACAGCCGGTGGCCGTGTTCACGATCAAAATCACCTTGCCCTCGCAGCCCCTGAGCGAAATCTCCTCGCCGCCGGGCGCCTTCACGGAATAATCATAAATGCTTGCCATTGCGGAAACCTCCCCGATTGAATAAGTTATTATTAAAACCGCGAGGCATAGACAGCCCCGCATGAATTTCCTGTTTTGCCTACAGCCTCGTCACCATGTCCTCCAGCGGCCGTGTCTCGTCGTGAAACTTGAAGGGCACGCAGTCGTCCGCCGCGTAGCCGAGGAAGAGCAGCACGGCCGGTTTGACGTTCGCCGGCAGGTCAAAAGCCTTCGCCATGCCCTCGTGGTCGAAGCCCACAACCCAGCAGGAGCCGAGGCCCTGCTCCCCGCCGCCAGCATCATCTCGTCACAGACGATCGTGGCGTCCATCACGCCGCTGTTCCCCTCCGCCATGAACGGAACCTTCACCGCGCGTTCCGCGTCGTAGCAGACGAGCAGTACGGCCGGAGAGCCGAAATAAAATTTGCTGTTGGCCTTGACCTTTGCCAGCGCGTCCTCGCTCTCCATCACATAGACCTTCTGCGGCTGGTAGTTCACGGCGGTCGGCGCGTGGATCACCGCGTCCAGCACGGCGTTCAGCTTCTCCGGCTCAATCTTGCGGTCGGAGTATTTCCGCACCGAGAAACGCTCCTTGATTGCCTTTGCAACGTCCATCAAATTTTTCTCCTTCCCGCGCTACTTCTCTGCCGCCTCGACGATCCTGCCTATATACATCCAGTGGGGCTCCACCGCGCTGTAAAACGGCACGGCGACCTCCTCAGCCATTTCCTCTTTTTTGAAAGCGTGGCTATAAATCTTCTTGCAGATGAAGCTGAACTGCGCCTCCTCAAAAGTGACTCCATGCTCAACGGCCTTGGGCGTCAACTTCGTCAGCGCGACCTTGTCTCCGTCGCGCCCCGACTGGCTGCCCAGAACCGCCAGGTCCTTCTTAAATTCCGGCGGATAGAAGCTCACGGTAAAGTAGTCGTTCTTGTTCATGTAGCCCCACGTATACCGCGCCGGGTTCACATACACGGTAACGATATCCCAGCCCTGACTGGGCGCGGGATTCCCCCAGATCGTGCCGAGAGAACCCCAGCTTATGGTCATGGTATTGAAGTCCTCCAGCGTCCCGGCGGTCACAAGGCCCCACCGCTCGTTAAAAAGCCTGAAGATTTCAGGCGCAAAGCTCTTAATATCAACAGACATTTTACAAATGTCCTCCTTGTTGCCTTTACAGGAAAATCTCTGGTTCCAACCGCGTCCGGGACGCGACCTCGGAAAAACCCTTCATAATCTCGCTCATCTCCGCGCTAGTGGACGTGATGGCGTGTTTCGGGCACCGGTTCACGCAGCCCCAGCAGCCGATGCACTTGTCGAGATCGAAGGTCCTCGCCTCGATGTCGATCGCGTCCACCGGGCAGTGCCGGACGCAGTTCCCGCACTTGACGCAGGCGTCGGAGATCGCCTTGGCCTTGTACGACGGCGGGATGGCGTAGGGCTCGTCGGGGTGCTCCTCGCGGTAGGCGATGACCTTGTTCCCCATCTCCCACTGCGACCAGTTCGTCCCCGGCACATTATGAAGCTCGCGGTCGCCGCCGAGGATTTTCTCACAGGCCCGCCGCCCAAATTCCTTCATAATCTCCATATCCTCAGCGTCCGGCCTGCCCTCCGCCACCGAGGTGTCGATGGAGTGCCGCGCGACAAAGGCCCCCAGCGCCGCGACCTGGAAGCCCCGGCCCTCGGCCCTCTTCCTCATCTCCGTCAGGGCGATGCCGTAGTACCCGTTGCCGTAGGAGACCAGGCCGATAAAGGGCGTCCCGTCCGCCTTCATGCAGCCGAACAGCTCGTCTGACAGGGTGAAGAGCTTTCCCGCCGTGATGCAGCCAAAGATGACCAGGTCCTCCTTATCGAAGACGTATTCCTTCTTTCGGCTTGCCGGGGTCAGCAGGTCGTGCGTCTCGACCGGCAACCCTGTGATGCCCGACGCGACGCAGCGGACGATCTTCTCCGTCGAGCCGCTGGGGCTGAAGTAAATCAGATGCAGTCGTTTAATGGCCCCTTCTGCGCTCATTGGTTTTTCTCCCCGGCGACCCTGACCAGCCGCCTGCCCAGCTCACAGGCGTTCTGAAGATCCTTCGGGAACTGCTCCTCCCTCTGCCGGGCCTTGTCCGCCTCCTTGAACATCGTCGCGTCGTAGCGGGAGTAATCGTTGAACTGGTACGTGTTGTAGGCGCAGAGCGTCTCGCAGTAGCCAAAGATACGTTCCAGCGCCCAGGAGTTCACGCCGAGCAGCGTGGGGTAGTTCATCACCTTCTCCGCCATGTCTTGCGGGCAGTTCATGGTGTAGATCATCGCCGTGGGGACGGTCTTGTCCAGCACACGGACGTACCCTCCCGTCTTTTCGTCAACGAGATACGTCATCGCGGGAAAGCCCAGCCGCTCAATGAACGATCGCGTCGGCCCCGTCACGGAGCTCAGGTAGACCGGACTGCCAATCACGATCACGTCCGCCTCCCGCGCCTTCTCCAGCGTCGGGGTCAGGGCATCCTTGAAAGCGCAGAGGCCGTTGGTCCTGCTGCCCTTGACCTTGCAGGCAAAACAGCTGATACACCCCTTGAACGCAAAATCGTAGAGGTGGACTAACTCAACCTCCGCCCCAGCCTCGGCCGCGCCCTTCATCGCGCTCTCCAGCATCTTGTGCGTGTTCCAGTTCTTGCGCGGACTGCCGTTTACAAACAACGCCTTCACAAAAAATCCCCCTCGTCGTGTTTTGTCGTCCTGCGCCCCCTCAAAGCGCGGAGGCCTTTAAACCTTCACCAGCTCGTAGTCCATGGAGCCGATGCCGATCTTCTGGCCGTGCTCCAGCGCGGAGATCCAATGGGTGTCCGGGGACACGTCGGTGAAGTGATCCCCGTGCGCGTGGCCATGCTGGGCCAAAAGACTGCCTGGAACCGCCGGTTGTTTGTTCACCGCATCGGCGCAGGCCATGTCCAGGGCCACGGGGTCGAAGGAGGCGAACATTCCGATGTCCGGCACGATGGGGATGTCGTTCTCCGCATGGCAATCGCAGAACGGCGACACGTCAATGACCATATTGATATTGAAGTTCGGCCTGCCATGAACCACGGCCTTGGTATACTCCGCCATCTTGCAGTTCACAATGTCAAAGGCCTCGTCAAAGTCCGTCACCACCGCATCCTTGGGGCAAACCCCAATGCAGCGCCCGCAGCCCGCGCACTTAACGTTATCGATGCTGGCCTTGCCGTTCGTCACGCGGGGCGCGTCGTGGGCGCAGATCCGCACACACTTGCCGCAGCCGATGCAGAGCTCCGTCTCCACGTGGGGCTTGCCTGAGTTGTGCATCTCCATCTTGCCCGCCCGTGAGCCCGACCCCATGCCCAGGTTCTTGATGGCGCCGCCGAAGCCCGTGAGCTCGTGCCCCTTAAAGTGGGCCAGGGAGATCACGATATCCGCGTCCATGATGGCGGTTCCAATCTTGGCCTCCTTCACGTACTCCCCGCCCTCGACGGGGACCAGCCGCTCGTCCAGCCCTTTGAGGCCGTCAGCGATGATGGTGTGCACCCCCGTGGCGAAGGGGTTATACCCGTTCGTGTAGGCGCTGTCCAGGTGATCCAGGGCGTTCTTGCGCCCACCCACGTAGAGCGTGTTGCAGTCCGTCACAAAGGGCTTGCCCCCCAGCCGCTTGACGTAATCGCACACCACCTTCGCGTAGTTCGGCCTCAGGTAAGCCAGGTTGCCCGGCTCTCCAAAGTGGATCTTCACCGCCGTAAACTTCTCCTTAAACTGGATGGTCTCAAAGCCTGCCGTCCTCATCAGGCGTTCCAGCTTGCCTAGCAGGTTCTCCTCGGGCGTGGCGTGCATGTCCGTGCAGAAAACTTTTGACTTGCTCATGTGTATTATCCTCCCTCGTCCTCTTCGGTCGTTCTGCGCCCCCCTCAAGGCGCGGAGACTTCGCTATCGCCTTATGACAGCTTTACAGACTGCCTACTTAATATAAGACACCGGAATGAGATCAGGCTTTACCTCTCGTTCGGGGCATGGCTCGTCCGAGTATCCTATGATGACGGAGGCAAGAGCCTCGTAGCCGTCGGGGATTCCAACCGCTTTCTTCACGTCAGGACGGCCCAGCATGGACACGACGGCGGTGTTGATACCGCAGCTCGCGAGCCCCAGAGCCGTCGCCTGAAGCTCCATGTTCTCGATGATGGAGCCAACATTCCAGAAGAGGTTTTCGTTCTTCAGCCGCGTTGAATCCGGGTCGTCCTCCTCGTACTTTTTGCCGGAGAGGATAATCCACACCGGCGCGCCGTACAGGTGTGGACGATGCCTCTGCCCCTTGAAGAACTCATCGGTTGCCTCCTCCGCGAGGTTCATGGCGTCTTGATTCGTCACAATGGACAGGTGCATCTTGTGCCAGCGGACGATGGGACTCAAAAGAGCCGCATCAATGATCTTCTGAAGGGTCTGCTCGTCCGGCATCCTATCGTTATATTTCCGCGTGGACACGCGGTGGGTCAAGATTTCTTCAAAATCCATTTCGCAGGTCTCCTACAGCTTCATGACGGTCTTGTTCTCAAGGCTCTGCCAGCCCTCCGGCGTGTGCGTCGAAAGATAAACGGTTGGGTTCGTCTTGATGAACTCCCGCACCTTTGTCAGTGTGTCCCGCGCCGCGTCGATGTCCTCAAACACGACCGACAACTTGTCCTCCTTAAGGGCCGCGTCCGTATAGGTCACGTCGCCGTGCATCATGTAGAACAGGCCGTCCTTCTCCGCGATGATGATGCTGTTGCCCTTCGTGTGCCCTTTTGCCTCAACGAGGTACACGCCCTCCGCGATCTTCTGCGAGCGCGTGAAGTTGTGATACGGCCCGTCCGGATACGTGGCGCGCACGACGTTGTCCCCCTCCAGCTTCATCGCGTCCGCGTCCTCCGGCGCGATGTAGATCTTCGCGTTGGGGAAGCTGCGGAGCTCGCCCGTGTGGTCGGGGTGCTTGTGTGTCACCAAAATCTTTGTGACCTGCTCCGGCTTGTAGCCCAGCGCCGCGAACGCCGACATATAATCCTGAATCCGTGTCCCCACGAAAATCTGCGTCTTCTCGTTGGGCTCGGCGTCCTTCGTCTCCCTCGGCAGGCCCGTGTCCACAAGGATGACCTCGTTCCCCATGTCGATGAGGAAGTTCTGGAGGCACGAGGGATACCTCGCGCTCGCGTCATACTTGCCGGCGTCGTCCCCGCCTCCGAAAGCGAAGGGCTGCGTCATAAATCCGTTCTCGTAGAACTTCACCGCCTTGATTTCCATCGTCTTGTTCCTCATGCGTGTTTAAATCGCCAGTTCCTTGCTCTCGCCAGTCATGCTGGAGCAGACAGCCTTGCCCTCGTCAATGTAGAATATCTCGAATTTACCGTCGCCCACGGAGTACATTTTGCCCAGGTCCGGCATGACCTCCAGGGCCTTCTTCTGCGTCTCCGGCGTAGTGGCGAACACGGCCTTGCCGCAGATGCGGAGCGTGTTGCACTGGCTGTCGCAGGCTGCGATCTCGACCTTGGGGTTGACCTTCATCTGCCTGTACATCGGCTTCTCGTTGCTGGTGCAGAAGGCCAGCTTGCCGCCGCACTCCATCACAAACCCAAGCGGGCGCACGCGGGGCTGGCCACCCTCATCCGTGGCGAGGAAAAACACCTTTGCGTTGTTCAGGAAATCGAGAACTTCTTTCATGATAAGCCCCTCCTCAAAAAATTCTTGCCTTTAAGCAGGCTG
>JAFUYV010000191.1 GCA_017476945.1 Fretibacterium sp. | reverse complement strand
GGCGTCACCACCAGCAGCGCGTCCACACCTGCCTTGCAGGCGTATCGGGACAACTCAAGGGCGTATTGGGTGTCGTTTGATCCGGTCGCCGCAATGACGGGGATCCTTCCCGCGACACGTTCCACCGAGAAACGGATCGCCTCCTTATGCTCGCCGTCGGTGAGCGTTGAACCTTCGCCCGTGGTCCCCGCTATGACCAGCGCGTTGATCCCCTGGCCAATCTGCCAGTCAATAAGCCGGCCAAAGGCATCAAAGTCAATTCCCTCCTCACAGGTGGGGGTGACAAGGGCTGTGGCAACCCCACGGAAGATAGGTTTGTTCCTCATGGGTATCCTCTCCTTCTCCAAAACTCATTTTGACGCGAAAACAGGGCGGCCGGCAAAGCCTTGAGACCAAAAAGGCCGCCACTCATGGCGGCCTGATGGACAAATCTAAAAAGCCACGACACCTGCATAGCAGGGAGCCGGTCATCCACAAAAAAGTCCACGGCTACAAATATATCGAAAAAAAATTTCCTGTCAAGCCTCTACTTCATCATCAAAAGTCCGGCAAGCTGAAAGTCCAGCTCCGTGTCGATGTCCACGCTCCGCTCCTGTTCCATAACATAAGCGTAGCCGCCTCTCTGATAGGGGAAGGGGTCCTTTTTGAACTTCTCGATGTTGACGATATAGAGCGCCCCGTTGAGCCGGTAGAACTTCCCCGCGTCCTGGCGGCGGCGACCGCTTTCCCGTGAGATGAATCCCTCCAGCTCCAGCGTGGGAGAAAGCTGCCCGCACCACAGCGGCGAGTGTTCCGCCTCGCACACAGACACGACCGCGAGGGCCCCCTTCTCCTCGTAGAGGCTGTAGGCTCTCCTGATGTCCTCCGCCGTTCGAAGCGGGGAGGTTGGCTGCAGCAGGCAGAACGTATCGAAATCACGGCCCATCTTCTTGTAGCCCTCCAGGACCTCAGAGACCGCGTCGTTGGAGCTCGCGGTGTCCGAGGCCGTGAGCGCGCTGCGAAGGAAGGGAACAGAGGCGCCACATTCCCGCGCGATCTCCGCGTATCGTTCCGAGTCCGTGGAGACCATGACCTCATCAAACCGCCCTGAATGGAGCGCCGCCTCGATGGACCAGGCCATCAGCGGTTTTCCTCCCAGCAGTTTGACATTTTTATCCTTAAGCCCCTTTGAGCCGCTCCGCGCCGGGATGATCGCAAGATTTTTCATCATCTCACATCCAAATCATAAAATTTTTTCTTGAGGCCGATCCCCTGCCTGACAGCCTCAAGGCTTTTCGCCGCGATGCGGGGCGCCGCGTGCCCATCCCCATACGGCGACACAGCCGTCCTGCAGCGCGCCCTCATCTCATCGCTCATCGCCCCCTTGATTGCCCTGATAATGGAAGCCGCATCCGGCGCGCAGTTCACGACGGTCTCCGACTGGAGCCGCCCCCTCTGCCTGTCCCCGATGTTGACGGTGGGGATGTGAAACGACGGCGCCTCAATGATGCCACTGGAGGAGTTGCCAAGCACAAACTGTGCATACCTCATCAAGGACAAATAGCGCCGCACTCCCAAGGACGCAAAGACATGCAGGTTCGGGATTTTTTCCCCGGCCTGATCTAAAAGCCTGTTGATCTTTCCGCCGCCCTGATCCGCGTTGGCCTTGGTGATGATGAACTCGACGTCGGGAAAGGCCTGGATCGCCTCAAGAAGGTCGTTCACCTGAGCGGTGATGTCTCCATCCTCAAGTGTGACAGGATGGTAGGTGCAGAGGGCGTACCTCTCGTTGGAGAGGGAGACGCTCGCCATAGCCTCAGATTTCGTGAAATTCGCGACGGTCATGATGTTATCGATACTGGTCGAGCCGCAGTTGAAGACCCGTTCCGGGGCCTCCCCAAGTTGGATGACGCGCCTCCGGCTCGTCTCGTTGGTCGTGAAGTGCAGATAGCTCATCTTAGTGATGGAGTGGCGGATACATTCATCAAGGGCCCCCTCCGTCGTGTCCCCGCCGCCAATATGGAAGATCGGGGTCCTTGTGTTGCAGGCCGCCGTCGCGATGGCGAGAGTCTCATACCGGTCCCCCAACAATAGGATGGCTTTATAATTTTGCTGCAAGAACAACTCGGTGAATTTCACCAGGGTTTCCGCCTGATTTCGTGAGATATCCAGCGCCGATGCGGACGCGACGGGAATAGCTATCTCATGCTCAACCCTCACCCCATCCTGATGTATTTCCGTTACAGTAAGACCGTGGGCCTCACTTAAATGTGTTCCTGTTACAACAACTTCAACACGCAGGCCCTCATCTTCCGCCCTTCTCAACTCCCTTATGACCGGAGCAAGCAGGCCATATTCCGCCCTTGTCGCGGTAACGACTGCGATCCTCTTCATAGTGTGATCAACTCGTCCTCGCAGAAATCGCGCACTGCCTTTGTCCCTAAAACCTCAAACCACCTCATCGGGCTGATGCCGCTGCCAGGGCGTTTAGTGGTGATGTTCCTCTCCGTGAGGACATCGCCCTTCCTGATGTCCGTCAGGGCAACGATGCTCTTCCGCGCAACGGGGACATTCTTCCTCTCTGATTCGGATGGTTCCTTGATGCCTGAGCCAAGCGCAAGCTCCACGTTGCGGATGCCTCGCACCATCGCTGCCAGCTCCTTTGGCTCCAGGCTGGCCTTATGGTCAGGGCCTTCCATACCGCGGTCCAACGTGAAGTGCTTTTCGATAATCGTAGCCCCCAGCGCTGTGGCGGCGATGGGCACTTCAATCCCAAGAGTATGGTCAGAGTACCCAACCTCGCAGTGAAAGGTATCCCGAAGGGTGAGCATGGCCCTCAGGTTGACGTCCTTCACCGGCGTTGGATACTCCGTGTTGCAATGTAACAGGGCCGCAGGTCCCGCTCCATTTTCTTTCAGGACCGCGAGAGCCTCGCCAATCTCCTCAAGGGTGGCCATGCCGGTGGACATAACGATACGCTTCCCCGTCCGTGCGATACGCAGCAGATAGGGGAGGTTTGTGATCTCTCCCGAGGGTATCTTCCACATATCGCAGCCGAGCTCCTCCAAAAAATCGATGCTGCTCAGGTCAAAGGGCGTTGAAAGGAACGTGATGCCCTTTTGTTCGCAATATCGTTTCAAGGACACAAAATCCTCGAACTTCAGCATCAGTTTTCGAACCATATCCAACTGGCTCTCATCAGTTCCGGTGTTCTTTCTTTGATAATCCGCCTTCGCGGCATACCGCGAGATGAGTTTTTCGGGGACCGCCGTTTGAAACTTGACGATATCCGCGCCAGCTTCCCGTGCCGCATCGACCATCTTCTGTGCCAAATCCATGCGGCCGTTATGATTGACCCCCGCCTCCGCGATAATGAGCGTCCTACTCTTCATTACGGTCACGCACGATCCCGAACGAAATTGTATTAGGGCCAACATGGCGAAGCACCAGGCTGCCGGCTCCGATGATTGTGTTCATTCCAATCCTCACTCCCTGAATGATAGTCGCGTTTGCCCCAATGAATACGTGCTCCCCGACAGCGACATTGCCGCAGAGGGCAGCCCCAACGGCAATATGACTGAAGTCGCCAACGCTATTCTCGTGTTCCAGCGTGGCATGGGTGTTGATGATGCACATCCTGCCGACATGGGACCGGGCATTGACGACAGCCCCTTTGCCAATATAACTACCTTCGCCGATTTCAGCGTCCCTCGCCAGCACCGCGTCCGGATCGATGATAGGAGGCAGGGCGAAACCGGCCCGTTTCAGCTTGTCATACAGTCTGTCCCTGACGTCGCCCTTTCCCAGGTACCCAACGCCGACCGCAGCAGCATGGACCCCTTTACTATGCCAGGCCTCTAAGACCTCATCCTGCCCAAGATATTCATAGCTTGATGTGGGATTAACAACAATCTCGGTATACCCGAGGATACGGTACTTCCCCGCCTTCTCTATGCTGTCAGCGACGCTCAACGCATGGCCGCCAAACCCCGCCAGGATGATATCCTCCATAATCGAAAGGGCACCTCACTCCCCATACAACCGCTTGCGCATCTTCTCCAGCTCGGAAAGCTCTCCCATGTCCATCCATTCGTTCTCGCTGACGGGATAGGCGGCAACCCTCCTGCCCTTCTGCCGCTGCTGCTCCACGATATCAGGGAACCCGATGGCAACATTGTCCTCTATGTCCTCCAAAACCTCCGGCTCCACGACGTAAATCGCCGTGTTCGTAAGGAAGGAGAGCTGAGGTTTTTCGCGGATAGCGGACTCAATGCGGCCGTTCGGGCCCATCTCGACGATCCCATAAGGAATGGGGAAATTTTTATAGGCGCAGATCATCGTGACTGCGTTTTTGTGCTCGCGATGAAACGCCAGGATGTCCCCGAAGTCCGACAGAAGCAAGTTATCGCAGTTTGAAAAGAAAAACGTCCCCGTCATCTTCCTCTTGAGCAGGCACAGCCCTCCGCCGGTCCCAAGGGGCTCATCCTCATCGTACCACGAGATGTTATAGTGATTTTCGTTTTCGTAGAAGTAAGCCTTTAACAACTGCCGCTTGTAGTTCACGATGACGTGGAAATCATCGCAGTCGTATTTCGTGAACTGCCGCATGATGTGTTCGATAATGGGCAGGTCGCCTACGGGGATGAGCGGCTTCGGCAATATCCTTGTGAATGGGTCCAGCCTTGTCCCCTTGCCCCCCGCATTGATGACCACGGGGACCTTCAAGGACGCGTGCCGGGAGGGCCCCCCCTCCCCGATGTAGAGTCCGGCCACGCGCCCGGCGCCGTCAAGCACGGGGATAGCGCTGTAATTTTTCTGATGAAACAGCGCCTTGGCCTCATCCATCGTGTAGGCGAACTTCGGAGACTTGTTGGCAGCCCTGTAGACGTTCTCGTCAAGTTTTCCCCCAGCAAGAAGGAAGCGGCGGATATCGCCGTCCGTCAAAGTGCCCGCCAAACGGCCCTCCGCATCGACCAGAATAAGAACCCTGCCGGAGTTTCTGTCGATCCTCCGCATGGCCTCAGCTATGGACAGGCTGTCAGCGCCGATAAAATTTTCCAGCTCCGCACGGGTCATCGCGCCATCCCCTCCAATAAAGACTTGATCTCCTTCGTCACAAACTCAATGTCAGCCGTGGTGATCTGCGTGCTGCACGGCAGATTTAAAATTCTCTCCGCATAGTAGGGCGCCCTCTCCAGGCTATACGTCTCCTCGTCCTTGTAGGGTCTCTGTTCATTGATCAGTCCCCAGATCGCGCGGGTCTGAATACCCTTTTCCTCCAGCGCCGTGATGATTTCCCGCAGCGAGGCCTTCACCCTGCCGCGATTGATCTTCAGGGAGTAGAACCAGCAGTTGGACGCAACGCCCCCTCGAAAGGGCATCATCTCCGCCAGCTCAAAGCCCTCGAACAAGGAGCTGTAGAGGCCGTAGTTCCTGTTCTTTCGGGCGATGAATTCCTCAAGCTCCTCCATCTGCGCGACGCCCAGCGCGGCCTGAAGGTTCGTCATCCGGTAGTTATATCCCACCTCATGATGGACATAGTAGTGAGGGTCGTCCTTTGCCTGAGTCGAGAGGTATCTCAGGTGCGTCACCATTTGAGGGTCACGGGCGGTCACGGCTCCGCCGCCACCCGTGGTGATGATCTTATTGCCGTTAAACGAAAAGGCCCCAAAGTCACCTATCGTCCCCGCATACTTCCCCGCGAAACGACCCTCCACGTAACGTGTCCCCAAGGCCTCCGTCGCGTCCTCAACAACTTTTAAGTTAAAGTCGCCGGCGACCCGCATGATGGCCTCCATATCCGCCATGTTGCCAAAGACATGCACCACGACGACGGCCCTGATCCTCCGGCCGCCGTGGGTCAGCACTCCCTCCTTGAACTCACATTCCTGCTCACAGAAGGCCCGTAACTTGACGGGGTCCATGCAGAAGCTATCGTCACAGTCGATGAAAATAGGGTTAGCGAACTGATATTTCACCGGGTTAACCGCCGCGATAAACGTCACCGGCGGGACCAGCACCCCGTCACCAGGCCTCACGCCGGCCTCCACCAGCGAGAGATGCAGCGCCGCCGTCCCGCTCTGACACGCGGCGACATCCTCAACTCGCAGGAACCTCGCCAGCTCCTGTTCCAGCCGGGTAATATACGCGCCGCCCGTTGAGACCCAGCCTTGCTCCAAGGCCTCATCCACATATTTTTTCTCATTCCCCTCAAAATTAGGGATGGACAACGGGATATATTGGTTCATCGTTCTGTTTTCCTCTCTACATTTTTTTGTCCAGAGACTTGCCCGTCTCGATATGGTCAAAATTCGGAAGATAGTTCTTGAGCGCCGCGACCACGTCCGCCTTGGAGACGTCCTCTCTCGTGAACATCCGCTCAAGCGTCTTGAGAAGAGCCTCCAGCCTCTCTCTATCGCCAGGCCCCTTTCCGGTGATCACTCCAAGGGCCTGGAAACGCCCCATGTCCACCGTCTCATGTTCCGTGAAGAATTCCTCAAAGGGCTTCTCCCCCGACGTGTCAGAGGCCGTGTAACGGACAGGATAGTCCTTGCCGCCCCGACGCAGTTCCTCTGTCTTGTCCAACGCCTCCCTGTCCGACGTACAGCGAAGCACGCTGTAGCCCTGCATCTGCAGGAGGTGTGTCGCGATGGAATCGAAGGTCATCATCTGGGCTTCCACGAGCTTGGGGAAGAATATCTCGCGATTTTCCCCCAACATACAGGCCAGCATACAGATCTGGCCGCTCTCCTCCGGAGAGACAAAATACCGCCTGACATCCATTGGGGCGCTGATGGGCTGCCGTTTGGACAGGCGGGCCAGAAAACCGGCAGGCAGGGAGCCATTGGAGAAGGCGACATTGGCAAAACGCGCCGTCTTCACGGAGAACCTGTCGGAGTGGCTGAAGATCATGTCCTCCATGACGCGCTTGCTGGCGCCCATAATGTTGACAGGGTTAGCCGCCTTGTCCGTGGAAACGCAGAAGTACGCCCTTGGGGGGAGCTCTGCGAGAAGGCTGAGGAGCCGTTGCGCGTTCAGCACGTTGTTGCGGATAAGCGCCTCAATCGAAAAGATATCCTTCTCGCTGCGGACATGTTTGTGGGCGGAGAAGTTCGCCACGATGTCAAAGCCCCCCCTGTGCCGGAACATCCTCTCAAATGTGGGGGAGGCAAAGTCCATGGGGTAGGGCAGGTAATCCTCCGGGACGGGCATCCCTCGCGTCGAGCGGAGGTCGCGCGTCAACTCCGTCAGGGCGTTTTCGTTGGTGTCGACGACGACAAGCGCCCCAGGCCTGAACGGCAGCATGGCCCTGATGAACGAGGAGCCGATGCTCCCCGCGCCTCCGATGACGAGGAGCGACCGTCCTGATATCCTTTCCTCCAACACGGCGCGGTTGTCCTCAATATCCTGCAGGAATAAGCTCTGTGTACGCTGTGTGACGTACTGCGCGATGAACCGATCCAGATCAAACATAGCTGTGCCCCCTCTTCTTTTTCCCCGCAGAGCGGGCTTCCTGACGGCCGCGGCGGACGACAGTCCGTTTCCCTTTCACCGATGAGAGGAGCGTGTCACCGTCCGCCCGCATCGGATGGGGCGATCATCGGGGTGCCCAGGGCGTTCATTATTGCGCGCTCCCTCCTCGCTCACCTAATAAAAAGGGGGGGAAAGGGTTTTCCCTTCCCCCCTTCTGTCTTCTTTTCGGACGTTTCTCAGCGAAACATCATCCCTGCCGTGGTGTCCTCCTAAATCCAAGGCTCGCCACAAGGAGCACCGCGGCATACCCCAACGCCCCGAACCCGGCATCGCAGCCGCTGCCGGACCGGTCCTCCTCCTGGGCCTCGGACAAGGAGACCGACGCGCCCACAACCACCAGGACTTCACGCGACCTCAACGTCTCGCCAAAGCAGTCCGCGTTGACACTCACGGTATACTCGCCATCCTCGTCGAAGCCGGGCAGAACAAAGAGGCCCTCCTCATCGACCTCAGCCTCAACGGGCTCGCCGTCCACGCAGACCGTAAGGTTCTCAACCATGACCGCGTTCCCGGCGATATCGCGCCACGCGCCCACGTGGAAGGCCAGAGCCTCGTCCGGCTGTGCCCTCACGACGCCCAGCACCACGTCGCCGCTGACGCAGCGCAGATCCGCCCGGTCCTGGTTTGCGTCAGGGATGAGCGTCAGAGGTTCGCTGCCCTCATTTTCTCCGTCATCGCCGTCCAAGCCGGCAACACGAACCTTTGCCGCCGAGACCGTCAGTCGAAGGGACTTCGTGACCGTCCCGCCCGCATTGGTCGCCTGGACCGTTACCGTGAAGGTTCCAGACTTCGTGGGCGTGCCGCTGATGCGGCCAGAGGTGTACTTCAATCCCGCGGGCAGGCCGCTGACCGTCACCGTGGGCGTGGGGGTCCCTGTAATGCTGACCGCCGCGCTGTAACTCTTCCCCATCGTGGCCGCCGCCAGGCTGCTCGTCGAGACAACGGGCTTCACCGCATTGACCACCAGTTTTAAGGACTTGGAGGCCGTGGCCCCGGCGTTCGTCGCTCTCAGCGTTACCGTGAAGGTTCCGGCCTTGGTGGGCGTGCCGCTGATCCTCTTGGAGGATGCATTGAACGACAATCCCGCGGGCAGCCCTGTCACCGTCACCGCAGGAGCCGGGTTCCCCGTCACCGCAACCGTTGCGCTATAACTCTTTCCTATCGTGGCAGCCGCTAAACTGCTTGTTGAGATGACAGGATTTACCGCGTTGATCAGCAATTTTAAGGACTTCGTGACCGTCGCCCCGGCGTTGGCGGCCCTGACCGTCACCGTGAAGGTCCCGGACTTCGTGGGTGTGCCCGTAATACGCCCGGAAGCGTACTTCAAGCCCGCCGGGAGACCGCTGACCGTCACTGTAGGCGTCGGGTTTCCTGTCACCGTAACCGTCGCACTATAGCTCTTCCCGATGGTGCCGACAGCCAGGCTCGACGTTGAGATAACAGGGCTTACAGCGTTGATCAGTAATTTTAAGGACTTCGTGACCGTCGCCCCGGCGTTGGCGGCTTTGACCGTCACCGTGAAGGTCCCGGACTTCGTGGGTGTGCCCGTAACACGCCCGGAAGCGTACTTCAAGCCCGCCGGGAGGCCGCTGACCGTCACTGTAGGCGCCGGGTTTCCTGTCACCGTAACCGTCGCACTATAGCTCTTCCCGATGGTGCCCGTGGGCAGACTGGTCGTGGATACGACCGGCTTCACCGCGTTGACCACCAACCTTAGGGCCCTGGAGACCGTCGCCCCGGCGTTGACAGCTCTAACCGTCACTGTGAAGGTCCCGGACTTCGTGGGTGTGCCCGT
>JAFUYV010000024.1 GCA_017476945.1 Fretibacterium sp. | reverse complement strand
TTTTAAATTTATTTTTATATAATAAACCTCAGGTCCAAAGAGGACGCCGCGCCACTCGCCCAACACCCCGGCCAAGTGCCCCGAGGGCAGCGCCCTGCCACGCGCGGAGGACCTTTGTCCTGTATAATAAGTCGACACGTTCCTTGAGAGGGGGAATAACCTATGGAATGGGGCATACAGGAGCTCCTGATCATCTGCCCGCTGGTCTTTCTCGCCGGGTTTGTGGACGCTATCGCCGGGGGCGGCGGGCTGATCTCGCTGCCGGCGCACCTGATTGCGGGGCTGCCGGTCCATTTTGCCATCGCGACGAACAAGATGAGCGCCGCGATGGGGACGTCCCTTGCCACGGCGCGTTTTGCGTGGAAGGGCTACATCCCGTGGAAACTGTCGTCCTTCTGCGTCGTCTGCGCGCTGACGGGCTCGGCCCTGGGGGCCAGGGGGGCCCTGATGCTGAGCGATCACGTCTTCAAGATCATCATGCTGGCCGTCCTGCCGCTGACGGCGTTCTACGTGCTGCGGGGCAGGGGGCTGACGGCGGAGAAAGAACCCTATGGGGAGGGGCGGACGACGCTCCTCAGCATGGGGATCGCCTTCGCCCTGGGCGTCTACGACGGGTTCTACGGGCCCGGCACAGGCACGTTTCTCATCCTTCTTCTGATGGGGGGCGCGCACCTGACCCTTCAAAAGGCCAACGGCACCGCCAAGGCCATCAACCTGACGACCAACCTCGCGGCGCTGGCCGTGTTCCTGCTCAACGACAAGGTCCTTATCCCGCTGGGGCTGATTGCCGGGGCCTTCAACGTCGCGGGGAGCTACTTCGGCACGCGCTTCTTTGAGCGCGGGGGGGCGAAGGCCGTCCGGCCAGTCATGATCGGCGTGCTGGTCATCTTCTTCGTGCGCGTCATTCTGGACCTGATGTTCTGAGATTTAATCGCTCACGCCGCGAGGCTGTTCAGCGCCCGCAAAACCGCCCGTGAACGTCCGCCAGTTCACGGTGATGCGAGTTTCAGGGGGCGCCGAAGGGGGCCTCCCCTGTGTTGAATGTTTTTGCGGGGGATTAGCAAAGGTCCCCCGCGTCAAATGCGTGTATAATTAGGCAATGAGGCTGTACGGTAAAGCGCTCGCTTTTTAATAGGGAAGCAAGGTGAGAATCCTTCACAGCTGCCACTACTGTAAGCGATGACGAAAGGGCGGTAGTCCACTGCCATTGGCGGGAAGGCGTCCCTTGAGGATGAATCGCAAGTCAGGAGACCTGCCGTATATCCGTTCTGAAAAACAAGTTTCCGGGACAGGGGAACGGCAGTTTTTTGCTGTGTCAATAATGGCGCCTGCGATGGCCCTGTTCCGAAAAATCAAGGAGCAGGGCTTTTTGCTGCCCTCTCCAAAGGGGGCGCTGACGGCGGGAGCATAACAGGGTCAGGACGCGTCACGGGATTGATGGGTGTTACCAATGTTTCGGGACTGGAGGTACGATCATGAGGAAATCGACTTTAAAAATCCTGCTGGGGGCGGCGCTGTGTGCCGGCCTGCTGGCGGGGCGCACGGCGGCAGGCACAAAGTACCCTGTCACCATCAACAACGGCAATCGCGAGGTCACGTTTGAAGCCGCGCCAAAGCGCGTCGTGACCAACTGTGACAGCAACATCATCGAGCTTATGTTTGCGCTGGGGCTTGAGGACCGCCTGGCCGGCTACGCGGGGTTCCCGGAGTACGGCAACAACGTCTCCCCGGAGTATCGGGAAAAGCTGAAAGCCATCCCCATCGTCACGCCGGGCTACATCACGCTCGAGCCGCTGCTCAAGGCCGGGCCTGATCTCTTCCTGTCGGGCTATAACTATGGGCTGGACATTCCGGCGGCCGAGGCAGGCGGGGCTGTAACGCCGGACGAGCTGGAAAAACACGGGATCAAGAGCTACGCCATCACGGAGTCCCTTATCCGGGTGATGAAGAAGCCGCCGGTCAGCCTTGAGGATACCTACACCGACCTGACAAACCTGGGGATCATCTTCGACGTGCAGGACCGCGCGCAGAAGGTCATTCAGGACATGAGGGCCCGTGTGGCCGCCGTGGAAGCGAAGCTGGCGGACGTGAAAAGGGAGAAAACCCTTGAGGTCTTTATCTACCCGACGTGGAACGCGCCCGATCAGCCGCCGCGCTCCAACGGAGCTCAGGCCATGCCCAGCGCGCTTGTGAAGATGGCAAAGGGGCACAACATCTTTTCCGACGTGGACGACAGCTGGATCCGCGTCACCTGGGAGGACGTGATCGCCCGGAACCCCGATGTCATCCTTATCCTTGAGACCGGCACAACTTCCGGCCCGGAGAGAAAGGCGCTCATCCAGCGGGACCCGGCGCTGCAGGGCGTTCAGGCCGTGAAGGACGGAAGGATTTACGTCATCCGCGTTGAGGACGCCTATCCCGGCCCCCGCGCCGTCCACGGCCTGGAGCTGATCGCCAGGGCGTTTTATCCCGAACTCTTCAACTGAAATGCCCCGAACCTGCCTGGAGGGAAAACGCTTTTGGTCCCTTGCCGCCGCCCTCTGCGCCCTCCTTCTTGCGAGCGTGACACTGGGGGTATCCCTGGGCCCGGCGCCGTTGCCCTTCGGGCGGGTGTGGGGCGTCGTCCTCCATCAGATATTCCCCGGCTGGGAGGCTTTTGACCGGGCCTGGCCGGGGAATGAGGTGGGGATCATCTGGCAGATACGCCTTCCCCGCGTCCTTCTGGGGGCGGTTGTGGGCGCAGGCCTGGCCACGGCCGGCACGGTGATCCAGGCGATGGTGCGCAATTCGCTGGCGGACCCCTACCTTTTGGGCATATCCTCCGGGGCCTGCGCGGGGGCTGTCCTCGTCATCCTCTTTGCCCATCGCCTGTTTGGCGGGGCCAGCGCCTTTGGCGTGTCCCTCACGGCGTTTGCGGGAGCGGCCCTCGCCTTTTGCCTGGTGTCCGCCATCGCGCGGCGGGGAAACGGCCTGACGCCGGTGCGGATGACGCTGGCAGGGCTCGCCGTGTCCTACATTTTCATGGCCGCCGCCAACCTCATGGTCTACATGTCCCAGCATAACGGGGCCGAGTCCGCCATGTTCTGGATGTTGGGCGGCCTTGGCGGAGCCCGCTGGGACCGCTTGGGCCTTCCCTTTGCCGTCACGCTGCTCTGCCTCGCCGTCTTCATCCTGAGGGCCCGCGACCTGAACGCACTGCTTCTGGGGGATGAAACCGCTGCCGCCCTTGGGGTGGACGTGGCGGGCTTCCGCCGTGTTCTGTTTGTCCTGACCTCCCTGCTGACCGGTGTCCTGGTCGCGGTCAGCGGGTCCATCGGCTTCGTGGGGCTGATCGTTCCCCATGCGGCGAGGCTGATGATCGGGGCCGACCATCGCCGCATCCTGCCCGTTGGGGCGCTGGCCGGGGCCGTTTTCCTGATATGGGCGGATGTCCTCTCGCGAACTGTCCTTGCTCCCCGTGAGCTTCCCCTCGGCATTGTGACGGGCTTTACCGGCGCGCCGTTCTTCATCTGGCTTTTGGGGCGGGACAAACATTGAGCGATGAAACTTAAGGTCGATTCCCTCTTCTGGGGGCCTGAAAAAGCTGATATCGTGCGCGGGGCCTCCCTGTCCGTCAGGGCAGGGGAGTTCACCGGCATCATCGGGCCCAACGGCAGCGGCAAGTCCAGCCTGCTGCGGTGCGTCTACCGAATGAACCGGCCCAGGGGCGGACGCATCCTCCTGGACGGGGAGGACCTCTGGCAGATGCCGCCGCGCGTCGCCGCGCGGAAGGCTGTCTCCGTTCCCCAGGAGATGCCCGGCTCCCTGGGCTTCACCGTCCGCGAGGTGGCGGCGATGGGGCGCTATCCGCACAAGGGGATGCTGGAGCGCGAAAACGACGAGGACAGGCGCCTGGTTGAGCACGCCCTTGAATGTACCGGTATGCTGGCGCATGCGGAACGCCCCTTCTCCTCCTTGTCAGGAGGCGAGAAGCAGAGGACGCTCATCGCGCGCGCCATCGCCCAGGGGACGGAGTTCCTGATCCTGGACGAGCCGACAAACCACCTGGATATCTATTATCAGCTTGAGATACTGGACCTGCTCAAGGGGCTTGGGAACACCTGCCTGGCCGTCATGCACGACCTGAACCTTGCAGCGCGTTACTGTGACTGGCTTTACGTGATGCGCGGCGGGAGCATTTTTGCGGAGGGACGCCCTGAGGACGTCCTGTCTCCAAAGTTGATACGCGACGTCTACCGCGTGAAGGCCAGCGTCACCCCTCAAAAGGAGACAGGGGCCCTGCAGATCACCTTCCTCGGGATATAAAAAACGGGGGGCAACGCGCCCCCCGTGAATCATGCCCGGCACAGGCACGCGGCGCCTGTGTCCTTGCGGGTACGGGTACAGGACCTCCCCCACGCGCGTCGACCGGCGGGAAAACAGCGCCTCCCCCTCCGAGGGCAGGCTGCCGCGTCGCGTTTTACTTCTTCGTGTAGAGGAACGGCCCCGCCGACTCAAAACCAATCTGCTGGTAGCCAAAGATCTGCTCCGTCGAGCCCACCAGGAAATAGCCGCCGGGGGCCAGGGCCCTGTAGAACTTCTCGTAGAGCTTTGCCTTGGTCTCGGCCGTGAAGTAGATGACCACGTTGCGACACAGGATGAGGTCAAAACCGGAGCCAAAGCTGTCCTCAATCATGTTGAAGCGCTTGAAGGTCACGCGGCGCTTGATCTCCGGGTTGACCGTGTAGTTCTCGCCGTCGGTGGTCGTGAAGTACTTCGCCAGGTACTCCTTGGGCATGTTAATGAGATTCGGCGTCTTGGTGTATGTCGCCTTCTGGGCGATGGCAAGCGCCCCCTGGTCAATATCCATCGCCAGCACTGGGTTCGTCGGGTCCAGGCCGCAAACCGCGGAGAGAATCGCCAGGGAGTAGGGCTCCTGACCCGTGGCGCAGCCCGCGCTCCACAGCTTCAGGCGCTTGCTCTTCCGCTTCTCGATCAGGTCGGGGATGAGCTTGTCCCGCATCTTAAGCCACTGTTCCTTGTTCCGGAAGAACTCGGAGACGTTGATCGTCAGGTGGTCCAGGAACTCCCTGAGCTTCTTCTCGTCGTTCTTCATCGTGTCGAAGTACTCGTCATAGCTCTTCATGCCCCAGCGGTTCATCAGCTCATGGGTGCGGCGATGGATCTGCTCCTTGTAGGAGTTCAGGTCGATGCCGATGAGCTTCTTCATCTTCGTCTTGAACGCCGTGTAGCCTGGCGAGTTGTACTGGCTTCTCTCTTCCATCTGTCTGGCTTCCCTTCAAAGATTTTATATAGTCACATGGACGGAGGGGCTCAATCCTCCAAAACCTCTTTCTCCTTGACCTTGTAGACCTCCTCGATCCTCTTGATGTAGGAGTCCGTGATGTCCTGCACGTCTTTCGTCAGGCTCTTCAGGTCGTCCTCCGTGATCTCCGAGGCCTTCTCCTGCTTCTTCAGCGTCTCAATGGTGTCGCGGCGACAGTTGCGGACGGCGACGCGCGCGTCCTCCGCCTTCTTCGCCAGGAGCTTGGTCAGCTCCACGCGGCGCTCGCGGGTCAGCTCCGGCAGGGTGAGCCGGATGTTTGTTCCGTCGTTCTGGGGCGTCATCCCGATGTTGGCAGCCAGGATCGCCTTTTCCATCGCCTTAAGGCTGGATTTGTCGAACGGGGCAATCTGGAGCACGCGCCCCTCCGGGACGGTGACGTTCGCGATCTGCTTGATGGGCGTCGGCGTGCCGTAGTAGTCCACCTTGATCTCGTTGACCAGGCCCGGATGCGCCCGGCCCGTCCGGATGGAGAGATACTCGCCCTGCAAAAACGTGATGGTCTTGTCCATGTTCTCCCGCAGCGCCTTGAGCTCGTCCTTATTCGGCATAACATTCCCTCCTTAGGAAGATAAATCTGACGTCCGCTCCTCCACAACCGTGCCCACCGGCTCATCCCTCACCAACGCCCCCGCCAGGCAGCCCGGCCTCTGGATGTTCAGCACCAGGATGGGGATTCGGTTCTCCCGGCAGAGGGAGAAGGCCGAGGCGTCCATCACCTCAATGTCCCGCTGAAGGGCCTCCGTGTAGGTGAGTCGGGGCAGGAACCTCGCCTCCGGGTGGGTCTTGGGGTCACAGTCGTAGATGCCGTCCACCTTCGTCCCCTTCACCATGCAATCGGCCCCCACCTCCGCGGCACGCAGGGCGGCGGTCGTGTCCGTCGAAAAGAAGGGATGCCCCGTCCCCGCGGCGAAGATCAACACGCGCCCCTTCTCCAGGTGATGCAGGGCGCGGCGACGGACGTAGGGCTCCGCCACATCGCGCATTTCGATGGCGGTCTGAACGCGCGCGGGCACGCCCAACTTTTCCAAAACGTCCTGAAGGGCCAGGGCATTGATGACGGTGCCCAACATCCCCATGTAGTCGGCCTGGGCGCGGCCGATGCCCAGCTTCTGAATCTCCCGGCCCCGCAGGATGTTCCCGCCCCCAATCACCAGGGACAGCTCAACCCCGGCACCGTGGACCTCCGCCAGCTCCGTGCCAATCCGCTCAACCGACTGGAAATCCAGGCCAAATCGCTCCGGCCCTGCCAAAACCTCCCCGGAGAGCTTCAGGAGCACCCGCTTATACCTAAGTTTAAGCTCAGGGGAAGAAGCCCCTCCGAACCCCCCGTTTGGCATCCGCATCCCTCCCGCAGACTGGTTAAAAGGCTCCGACGCAGGGCGGCGTTAAGGTCACATTGGAACTCAGGGGGGCAGGCTCACGCCGTGAGCGGTTAAAGCTGCCCCCCTCTGAAACTTCCCCGCGCCGGGGCATCCTCTTTCGACTGAGCTATTCCCCGATGGAGAACCGGGCGAAGCGCTTGACGGTGACGGACTTGCCCAGCAGGTCCTTGACCCTCTTGTCCCCGTCGCGGATATACTCCTGCTCGATGAGGCAGGCCGTCTCAAAGTACTTGCGCAGCTTGCCCTCGATGATTTTGTCCAGGCGGTCGGCGGGCTTGCCCTCGTCCAGAAGCTGCTGGCGGTACACCGCGCGCTCGCGGTCCAGCACCTCTTCCGGCACGTCCTCCCGCTTGATGTAGCCGGGGTTCATGGCCGCGATCTGCATACAGACCGCGTGCCCAAGCTCGCCAAACTCCGCGTCGTCCGAGGCAGGCGCCAGCTCCAGCAGGACACCCACCTTGAAATTGTTGTGCACGTAATGGAAGACGCGGCTGCCGCCGGCAGGAAGCCCCCCCTGGGGGTCAGCCGCATAGCGCGCAAAGCGCTTCACGACAATGTTCTCCCCCAGCTTGGCGATGGTGGCCGTTACCTGGGCCTTGATCTCATCGGAGAGGGCGTTCACATCCGCCGGATTTTTCCCGGCGATCTCCTCGACGATGGCGTGCCCAAGCTCGTTGAACTCGTCCGTCTTGGCGACGAAATCCGTCTCGCTGTTCAGCTCCAGCAGGACCCCCAGCTTTCCATCCTCGCTCACGCAGTGGAAGATGCGCCCGTCGCTGGCCGTGCGCTCCGCCTTCTTGGCGGCCTTGGCCAGGCCTTTCTCACGAAGGTAGTCGATGGCCTTCTCCATGTCCCCGCCCGTCTCGGCCAGGGCCTTCTTGCAGTCCATCATGCCGGAGCCCGTACGCTCACGGAGTTCCTTCACCACTGCCGCAGTGATCTCAGCCATCGTCCTAGTCCTCCTTGCTGGTGTCGTCCACGTTGCCCTCATAGGCCTCGTGCAGGCGCTCGCGGACGGCGATCAGGTCCTCTTCCGCGACATCCACCACCTCAGCCGCGGCCTCTTCGGCAGCGGCCGTGCCGGGCGCGGTGTCATCCTCGCCCTGGCGTCCCTCGATGACGGCGTTGGCCATCAGTCCCGTGATGAGCTTGATGGCGCGGATGGCATCGTCGTTGCCGGGGATGGGATAGTCGATGACCTCGGGGTCACAGTTCGTGTCCACGATGGATACGACGGGAACGCCCAGCCTGCGCGCCTCGGCGATAGCGTTCTCCTCGCGGCGCGGGTCGATGAGGAAGATGACGTCGGGGATGGCGTTCATCTTGGCGATGCCGCCCAGGTACTTCTCCAGCTTCGTCTGCTCCTTGCGGAGGGCCGCGGTCTCCTTCTTGTTGAAGTTGTCCCACGTGCCCTCCTCGTCATACTTGCGGAGCTCCAGCATACGCTGGACGCGCTTGCGGATGGTGGGGAAATTCGTCATCAGGCCGCCCAGCCAGCGCTGGTTGATGAAGTACTGGCCGCAGCGCGTGGCCTCGTCACGGATCGTCTCCTGGGCCTGGCGCTTCGTGCCGACGAACAGGACGTGCCCGCCCGCCGCGACGGTCTCACGAATGAAGTTATAGGCCTTGTCCAGCCCCTTCACGGTCTTCTGAAGGTCGATGATGTAGACCCCGTTGCGCTCCGTGAAGATGTAGGGCTTCATCTTCGGGTTCCAGCGCCTCGTCTGGTGTCCAAAGTGGACGCCGCACTCCAACAACTGCTTCATGCTCACAACTGCCAATTTTCCAACCTCCCAAAGGTTCTGACCTCCGTCCCCGCGTTTTGCCGAGGCCCAGGGGGGAACTCCCCGTGGGCCTCCCGCCCCCTGAAAGCGGCTGCCCGGCCCTTATCCCATCAGGTGAATGGAACACCTCTGGCCTGCCGGCGCGCGGACGTGCGTTATAATGCCGGGGAACCCCCAGCGCATGTAAGTATAGCATACAAAGGACCTTAACAGGGAGGGATGGGCAATCTCCGGCATTTCTTATATCCGGCCTGCCCCAATTACCGGTTTTCAACCCGCGCCTGATTGATCGCGGCATTGATCATGCGCTCGACATCCGTGAGGGTGAAGGACGGCCTGCGAAGCCCCTTGACAAATTCCAGAAGCGCAGGGGCAAAGGGGGTAAACGCCAAAATAAGTCCCATGATGGCAAAACCCCAGTAGACGGTCGTCTGTACACTGTCTATGCGCGCGTTCACGCTGTTTACCCGCTCATCCACCATCTTGATTTCAGCACGAAGGCCGTCGACTTCCCCCTTCATCTCACTGCGAAGGCCATCAATCTCGCCTCGGAGGCTGCCGATCTCCCCCTTCGTCTCCGTGCGGAGGCCGCCGATCTCCTCTTTCATCTCACTGCGAAGGCCGCCGACTTCCTCCTTCACCTCGCGGCGGAGCTTTTCAATGTCCGCCTTCATCTCGCCGGCAATGGCCTCCTGCCTCGCAAGGTTCCTCTCCATCAACGCTTCCAGGCGCTGCATGGAGATCTCAAACACGTCCTTGCGGACATATTCAGCGCCGCCGCCCGCCGCCTCTGCCATCCTAAACGCCTCCTTTCAGAGGTTATCGTCATTCTCTCTCCGTTTCGGTCATTATATCATAGGCCTGTGACGGCAGGAAAACCCACGACAGCCCCATCACCACAAAGGAGAACAGGATGCCGCAGGTCGTGGCGTTGAGCCTCGCGAAGCCGAAGTCCACCACGTGCGCCGCCGTGTCCAGCACGCCCACGCCCAGGTTTACGCTGGGGGCGCCCGTATAGAAAGTGCAGAACAGCGTGAGGGCGATGCCCAGGAGCGCGGAGAGGACCGCCCCGGCGTTGGAGGCCCTGCGAGTGAAGAGGCCAAAGGTCAGCGGCGCGGCCAGGGAAACGCTCATAAGGGAGTAGAAGATCGTCAGGGCGGAGATGATGCTCTCCAGCCTCAGCGCCAGGAACACCCCCAACACGCCAGAGACAAGGCTGGCCAGCCGAGAGCCCCACAGCAGGCCGCGGTCCGACAGGGACGGATGCAGGAAGCGCTTGTACAGGTCGTTGGCGAGGGAGCCCGCCAGCATATAGAGCACGGTGTCCGCCGTGCTGACCTCCGCCGCGAAGATGGCCGCCAGGGCCAGCGTCGCGATGGGGAAGGGCATCATCTCCTTCATCGCCGTGGGGAGGGCCAGGTCGGGCCGCCGCCCAGGGAAACAGGCGAAGGCCGCCATGCCGATCAGAACCGGGATGACGGCGAAGAGGAGCTGTACAAGGCCGTTGAGGGCCGTACCCCAGCGGATGGCCCCCTCGTCCCGAGCGCCGAAGACCTTGCCGATCAGCCCAGGGGAGATGAAGAAGGACGGCACGAGCATGACAAGGTAGCCGGTGATGGCCGTGCTCCCCATCCCGTCCAGAGCAAAGTAGGCCGTCCGCCCGGCGGGGGAGGCGAGGTGCTGCGCTGCCTTTGCGGCAATGCCCTCCATCCCCCCGGCGAAGGACCAGATGAAGGGCAGGGCCACGGCGAACCCCGCCAGGATCACCGCAACCTCGACGATGTTGACGGCGGCCGCGGAGAGCAGCCCGCCCGCGGCGAAGTAGAGCGTGGTGACGGCCGCCCCGGCCACGACGCCCGCCGTCTTGGGCACCCCGGCCACGACCTCGAGGATCCAGGCGATCCCCAGGAGCTGACCGGCGAAGAGCGCCAGCGTGCCCATCGCCATCATGGCGGACAGGAGGCCGCGGAACGCGCTGCTGTAGCGCCGGTCCAGGTAGTCGCTCAGGGTGTAAAGGCCGTATCTGCGGGCGATGCGCCATATCCTCGGCCCGACCCAGAAGGCCAGGATAAGGGAGCCGGCGCCCGCGCTGCCAATCCACCACCAGGCCGAGAGCCCGTGCTGGTAAGCTAGGGCCGCGACACCCACCGTGGAGCCCGCGCCGAGGTTCGCCGCGATGAGCGTGGTGAAGAGCAGCCCGGCGCTCAGCCGCCGCCCCGCGACGAAGAAGCCCTCCGCGCTCTCCACCCTGCGCCCAACGAACGCGCCAATGAGGATTAAAAGGACCGCGTAACTCAGGATGAAGAGGACATAGCCGTTCAGGTAGCCGCCGAGAGAGGAGATGATCGAGGACATGATATTCTCCTTCCATTTTATTTAAAATTTTTATTTAAAATTCGCCCAAATCAGGCTCGAAAGGGAGGGGAGAAAAAAATCCCTTCCCCAAGGACACCGCACCGGTCTTTAAGGAAGGGACTAATGTCTGCCGTAATCTAAGATTTAACCGCTTACTCCGCATAATTGAAACTTGGCTGGGGAACAGGGATTCGAACCCCGATTACCTGATCCAGAGTCAGGCGTGCTGCCGTTGCACCATTCCCCAGCGTCCGACAATAAGAGATTTTAGCAGGGAACGCCGAAAAGTCAAGGAAAATTTTGCGCGGAGGCAGGGGGAGAGATCACCTCCCCGGCCCTACCGCTTCCGGCTGCGGTTGTAGTTGATGAGACAT
>JAFUYV010000023.1 GCA_017476945.1 Fretibacterium sp. | reverse complement strand
GAGTCCTTGAGGTGATGGCATAGACCTCCACCCAGGGGTCTGTCCAATCCTCCGGTATGGAGAAGTTGGGCTCCAGCCCCAGCACCTGACGAAGGGTATTGATGTCCTCGGCGCCGGCGCAGGGCAACGTCAGAAGGACGCCCCTTTCAAATGCGTCCTTCACCGCCCGCTTCTTTTCCTCAGGCGCGTCAAGGCCCTCGTCGATCACAAGCAGCACGATGTCGCCCTTGTTCAGGGAATTTAAGTCAACGTCGCGGCTGATGGACTCCTCCAGATAGGAGGTCATATCTCCCCTGGGCCGGGATGAGGGGGATGAGGAGCCGCCGCCGCATCCGCCGGAGAAAGCGACGAACGCCATGGCGGCCACTATCCACAGATAAACCCCCCTTTGTCTCATCGCAGACTTCTCCTTACTTGTTCAACTCTTCCTCGCGCTTCGCGTCCTTTAAGTTCGCGCGGGCGGAGAAGATGACGACCAACACCGTAGCGAGGATCAATACACAGAAGATCGGGTGGTTCCAGAACGGGTCGCTGGAGGCGAGCTGCGACACGCGGCGCAGGTTCTGCTCGAAGGTCGGCCCGAGGATGAAGCCTAGGATCATCGGCACCGTCGGAATCTTGGCCTTAATCATGAGGTACGCCATGAGGCCGAAGCCCACCATCGTGTAGGTGTCGAAGAGCTGGTTGGCGTTGCCGATGGCCCCGATGCCGCACAGCACCATGACGATGGGCAACAGGTAGTTCTTCGGCACCTTCAGCACCGAGACGAAGAACCTCATCCCCCACAGCATGAACAGCAGCATGAACACCGCCGCCAGCAGCATGGCGAAGAAGATGGCGTAGACCACCGCGCCGTTCTTCTCGTAGATGAGCGGGCCCGGCGCGACGTTGTGGATCATCAGGCCGCCCAGCAGCATGGCCGTCGCCGGGTCGCCGGGGATTCCCAGCGACAGCAGCGGGATGACCGCGCCGCCGATCGTGGCGTTGTTCGCTGTCTCGGAGGCCACCACGCCGTCCATGATGCCCGTGCCGTAGAGTTCGCGGTGCTTCGATGTGTTCTTCGACACGGTGTAGGAGATCATGCAGGACACGCCGCCGCCGATGCCGGGCAAAATCCCGATCCCAACGCCGATGAGCGCGGAGACGATGGCGTTGGGGATCTGGGCGATGAACTCCGCCAGGGAGAACCCCGCGCCCTTCATTTTGACGTTCTTCTCAATCGTGTAGTCCTGCTCCCGGCGCACGGACTCGGCGAAGGCCATGACCTCGGAGATGGCGAAGAGGCCGATCAACAGCACCACCAGCGCGAAGCCGTTGTTGAGCTGGTACAGTCCGAAGGTGAAGCGCGGCCGCGAGTCGATGGGGGCCAGGCCCACGGTGGCGAGCAGCGCCCCGATGACCGCGCTGATGAGGCCCTTGGGCATATCGCTCCCCGTCAGGGCCACAACCATGCTCAGGGAGAACAGCGCGAGGGCGCAGTACTCGTAGGCTTGGAACTTCAGCGCAAAGGCGCAGAGCACCGGCGCCAGGATGACCAAGATGGCGATGCCGATGATGGTCCCCACGAAAGAGAACACCACGCCCGTGCCCAGGGCCCGTCCCGCCTGCCCCTTGTTCGCCATGGGCTTGCCGTCGAAGCAGGTCGCCACGGACGACGGCGTTCCGGGGATGTTGAGCAGGATCGCGGAGATGAGCCCGCCGGAGATGCCGCCGATGTAGAGCGCCATGAGCATGGCGATGCCCTCAGAGGCCGACATGGAGTAGGTCACGGGGAGGAACATCACGATAGCCATGGTCGCGGTCAGGCCGGGAATGGCCCCGAAGATAATCCCGACGGCCACACCAATCGCAATCCACAGGACCGTCCATGGCTGGCAGATCGCCATAAGTCCCTCAAGAATCATAATCACTCCTCCCCTTTCCTAGAGCCCCGGGCCGTACAGGCCCACGGGAAGCAGCACGTTCAGCACGACTCGGAAGAGGTAGAACAGCAGGAACCCCGCGACCACGGCCGTAGCCGCCGCGGGGAGGACGTTCTTTCCCCATCGCGCCGTCGGAGTGAGGATCAAAATCTGCGCGAAGACGTAGACGATGGTGGCAATCGTGAAGCCCACGCTGTCCATGAAGGCCACGTAGAGGGCCAGGGCGATGAAGCTGCCGATGACCTCGCGCTTGTCCGCCAGGGCCGCCCACAGCGAGGCCCCCTCCGACACGCCGCCCCGCGCCTTGAAGCGGCGGTACTTCAGGATGCCCCGCACGATGAGCCACGCGCTGAGGAGTAGCAGGGCGCTGCCCCAGAGGTAGGGGATAAAGTGGTTCGTCAACGGCGTCGCGCCCAGGCTCTTGAAGACGCGGATGCCTGGCACCTGCGCCATGTACCAAATTGAGAACGCGGCCAGGATGACGCCGGGGATGATGTCCAGCTTATACTGGCTGTCCTTCTTCATAATCGTATCACTCCCTGAAATGAAAGCTCCAGCCTCAAGCCTCGGCCCAGTCCCTGCCGGCCCATGCGGGGTGGTCGTAGACGGCCTTGTCCGCGACGTGGGGCCACTTCTTGCCCTCGCACACGGCCAGACATCCCGTCACGCACATCCGCGCCATCTTAATCACGGCCTCTCGGGTCTGCGCGGCGGAGTGGGGGCTGACGATCAGGTTCGGGCAGTTCAACAGCGGGTCGTCCGGCTTCGGGGGCTCGTTGCAGAACACGTCCGTCCCTGCGCCGGCGATCGTCCCGGCCTTCAGGGCCGCCGTCAAATCCGCCTCGTTGACGATGCCGCCGCGGCTACAGTTGATGACCAGGGCGGTTTCCTTCATTGAGGCGAGCTGCTTCGCGGCAATCATGTCCCGTGTCTCGTCCGTCAGGGGAACGTGAATCGTCACGATGTCCGCGTCCTTCAACAGCGCCTCATAGTCCGCGTAGTACTTCGCGCCGAGGGCCTCGATCTTCTCCTGATTTAAAAACGGGTCGTAGCCGGCGATTTTCATGCCGCAGCCCTGACAGATCTTCGCCGTCTCGCGGCCAATGGCCCCAAGGCCAATCACGCCGACGGTCTTGCCCTCCAGTTCGAAGGCCTTCTTTGCGCCCCGGATTTCCCAGTTGCCCCTGCACAGCTCGACCTGTCCCTCGTGGAGGTTCTTGGAGAGGGCGAACATCATGGCGACGGCGTGTTCCGCGACGCTGCGGTTGTTGGCCCCCGGCGTGATGATGACCGGGATGCCGCGCTCCGTGGCGCACTTCACGTCCACCGTGTCGTAGCCCACCCCCGTGCGCCCGATGACCTTGAGGTTCGGGCTGTGGTTGATGACGTTGCCGTCGCACTTGGCGATACGCACGATGAGCGCGTCGGCGTCCGCCATCCGGTCAAGGTAGTTGTTGGGATCCGGGTTGTCCGCCACGTAAACATCCGCCCTGCCCTTCAGGAGGTCCAGGCCCTCGGGACAGACGGCCTGGGTCATGACGAACTTCATGGTTTACGCCTCGCCTCCGGCAAGACGGATGCCGTAGTCCATGGCGTTGATGAGGCTCAGGGCGTTCGCGCCGCCGTCCCCCGCATGGCCGAAGCCCGTGCCGTGGTCCACGGAGGCCCGGATGATGGGCAGCCCCAGCGTAGCGTTGATGCCCGCCACGGCCTCCCAGTGCTTCTCCTCCTTGTTGTAGACGAAGCCCTTGACCTTCAGCGGGATATGCCCCTGGTCGTGATACATGACGACCACGATGTCGTACCAGCCACCGAGGGCCTTGCTGAACACCGTGTCCGGCGGCGTTGGCTTCTTTTCCGGGATGTTGATGCCCTCGCTCATGGCCTGGTCGATGGCCGGCTGAATCTCCTTGCTCTCCTCGTCGCCGAACATCCCGTCCTCGCCGCAGTGGGGGTTCAGCCCCGCGACGCCGACCTTGGGCTCCTGAATCCCCAGCTTCCGGCAGGCGTCGTTGGCCAGGCGGATGCACTCCAGGACGCGGTCCCTTTTCACGCGGTCACAAGCCGTGCGGAGGGAGACGTGAGTCGAGACGTGAACGACGCGCAGGTCCCCGTGAGCCAGCATCATGGCGTACTTC
>JAFUYV010000190.1 GCA_017476945.1 Fretibacterium sp. | reverse complement strand
CTTGGCGGAGGGCACGACGAGCGCGAGCAGACGCTGAACCAGCTCCTTGTGGAGCTCGACGGCTTTGACGCCGCCAGCAGCACCATCCTCATCGCGGCGACGAACCGTCCCGACATTCTGGACCCGGCGCTGCTGCGGCCGGGGCGCTTTGACCGCCATATCACCGTGGACCGGCCGGACGTGAAGGGGCGCGAGGCGATCCTGAAGGTCCACATGAAGAACAAGTCCTTCGCCAGCGACGTGGACGTCGGGGTGTTGGCGCGCCGGACGCCAGGCCTTGTGGGGGCGGACCTGGAGAACCTGGTCAACGAAGGGGCGCTCCTCTCCGCCCGCCATGACAAGGATAAAATCGGCATGGACGAGCTGGAGGAGGGCATTGAGCGCGTGATGGCAGGGCCGGAACGGCGCAGCCGCCTGATCAGCGACCGGGAGAAGAGGATCATCGCCTACCATGAGGTCGGGCACGCGATGACCGCCAAGGTCCTGCCGGACAGCGACCCGGTGCACAAGATCTCCATCATCCCGCGCGGCCACGCCGCGCTGGGCTACACGCTCCAGCTCCCGGAGGAGGATCGTTTCCTGACGTCGCGCGCAGACCTGTTGAACCGCATCGCCATCCTCCTGAGCGGCCGCGTGGCGGAGGAGTTGGTCTTCGGCGACGTCACCAGCGGCGCGGCCAACGACCTGGAGCGCGCCACGCAGACGGCCCGGCAGATGGTGACGGAGCTGGGCATGAGCGAGAGGCTGGGCCTGGTGAAGCTGGGGAACAGGCGCGAGGAGATCTTCCTTGGCCGCGACATCGCCGAGGACCGCAACTACAGCGAGGAGATCGCTTACGCCATCGACCAGGAGGTCAAGGCCATCATCGACTCCTGCTACGCCAAGGCGAAGGACATCCTGACGGAGCGGCGCGCGCTGATGGACAAGATCGCGGGCGTGTTGCTGGAGCGCGAGGTGCTGGACGGCGACGAATTCGAGGCCCTGATGAAGGACGGCGAGTCCCAAATGCACGATAGCCTCCCCCCGTTGCCGGAGACGCGGGTTGACGGGCTTCCGCGGGACGGCTTCCTGGCCTGACCGCCACGCGGTCACACCCCGTTGCCCCGTCTCAGGCAGGGGCTGTCGCGGACAGAGGCGGCGGCCCCTTTAATTTTAAGGGAACAGGAAAGGGGAAGGAAATAGAATGGGTGTGCTGAGACGTTACAAGGAGCTGCTGCCGGTCACACCGTCCACGCCGGACGTCAACCTCGAGGAAGGCTCCACGCCGCTGATCCCGTTGCCCCGCGTGGGGGCGCGTCTGGGCATTCAGCTCTACGGGAAGTTTGAGGGCTGCAACCCCTCCGGCTCCTTCAAGGATCGGGGCATGGTGCTGGCCGTGGCCAAGGCGTTGGAGGAGGGCAAGCGAGCCCTCATCTGCGCCTCGACGGGCAACACCTCCGCCTCCGCCGCGGCCTACGCGGCCTCCGCGGGCGTGCCGTGTTTTGTGCTGCTCCCGGCGGGGAAGGTCGCGATGGGCAAGCTGGCCCAAGCCCTGATGTACGGAGCGACGGTCATCGCCGTGCGTGGCAACTTCGACCGCGCGCTGGAGCTGGCCCGTGCCGCCGCGGAGAGGGCGGGGCTGGCGATGGTGAACTCCGTCAACCCCTATCGTCTCATCGGCCAGCGCACCGGCGCAGGGGAGGTCTGTGAGGCGCTGGGCGAGCGCGCTCCGGCAGGAAAGGGCCTCAGGGCCCCGGACTGGCACGCCATCCCGGTGGGCAACGCGGGCAATATCAGCGCCTACTGGGCGGGCTATCAGGAGTATCTTAAGCTCGGCAAGATTGACAAGGCCCCCCGCATGATGGGCTTCCAGGCCGCTGGGGCTGCGCCTCTTGTGACGGGGCAGCCTTGCCCTGACCCCGAGACCGTGGCAACGGCCATCCGCATCGGCAATCCCGTCAGCGCTCACCTGGCCCGCGCTGCCGTCCAGGAGTCGGGGGGGGAGTTTAACTCCGTGACGGACGGGGAGATCCTGAGCGCTCAGCGGCTTCTGGCCTCGGAGGGCGGCGTGTTCGCCGAGCCCGCGTCCTGCGCGCCGCTGGCCGGGCTGGTGAAGCTCAAGGGGCTGGGAAAGCTGCCGGAGGGCATCACGGTGACGATGGTCCTGACGGGCAATGGGCTCAAGGACCCGGACACGGCGCTCTCCAGCCTTGAGCAGAGCGGCGGAGCCCGTCCCATCGAGATTGGGGACACGGAGGAGGAGCTGATGCGCGTGCTTGAGGGGCGGCGATGACGCGGAGAGGCGCGGTGAGCCCGCTGTTCTCGCTGAAGGTTCCCGCCACGACGGCCAACCTTGGTTCCGGCTTTGACACGCTGGGCATGGCGCTGACGCTTTACAACATCTTCAGCGTCTCCCGGCTCCTGCCGGAGGGGGAGTTCACCTGCGAGGTCTCCGGTGAGGGGATGGACGAACTTCAGGACGCGCGGTCGAACATGGTGGTCAAGACCTACCTCCGCGCCTGTCAGGAGTGGGGGCTGCCGCCCCGGGGATTTCATCTGGAGAGCTGCAACGCCATCCCGCTCAACCGGGGCCTGGGCAGCTCATCCACGGCGGTGGTAGCGGGCGTGCGGCTGGCGGCGCTCATCGCCGGGAGGGATATCCCGGAGGCGGAACTGCTGCGCGTGGCGACGCTCATTGAGGGGCACCCGGATAATGTTGTCCCCTGTCTGGCTGGGGGCATGACCGTGTCCTGCTGGGATGGGACGAGCCTGCGGTACGTGAAGCTGCCGGCGCTGCCCGACGACCTGTACGTTGTGGCGGCCGTGCCGGACTTCCAGGTCCACACGGAGGACGCCCGGAGGATCTTGCCGGAAAGCGTGCCCTTCAAGGACGCTGTCTTTAACGTGAGCCACGCCTCCCTGCTCTGCGCCGCCTGGGCGATGGGGCGATGGGACCTCCTTCGCGTGGGGATGGACGACCGCCTGCACCAGCCCCACCGCGCGCGGCTCTTCCCCGGCGGGGAGGAGATCCTCACCCGAATTCGTCAGCACCCTGACTGCCTCGCCACGGCGATCAGCGGCTCAGGCCCCACGATGATCGCCATCGTCAAAGGTCCGGCCGGGCAGCTTTCGTCCGAGATGTGCCGCATCTTCACCGCGGGCGGCGTCGCCTCACACTTCTTCGTCCTGAACTGTTCTGCGTCCGGGACGGTGGTGGAGCGCGGCCAGGCATAAAATTAAGGAGGCCATCATGAACAGCCGTGTGAAAATTGCGCTTGACCGGGATTGCATTCACGCCGTCCTCCTGGGACTGCCCAACGTTCCCGGGGTCGCGGCGGGCATCTTCAGCGCCCTGTCCGAGCGGGGCGTCAGCGTGGACATGATCACCCAGAACACCATGCGGGGCGGCCGGTCAGACTTGTCCTTCCTGCTCCGCAGAGACCGCTTGGAGGAGGTCATCCCCCTCTGCCGGGAGATATCTGCCCGTGCCGGGGCGCAGGGGGTCTCCTTCGCCACGGAGGTCGCCGCCATCACCGTCAGAATGGAGGTCCGGACAGAGGCCAGGGCCGCGGAGATGCCGCGGGCGCTGGCAAAAATATTCTCCACGCTGGCCTCGGCAGGGGCAAACGTGGAGATCATCAACTCAACCCTCTCCGGCGGCAACGGAGCCCAAGGTCCCTTCCCAGCGGAGTCCGAGAGCCCTTGCATCTGGGTCACCGTCGTCTGCATCGTGAGCCTTACCCGCGCGGAAGAGGGCCTGACAGCCCTGCGGGAGGCGTTCGGGGTCTGCTAGGCAGAGCCCCCAAACGATCTATTCCGTGATCCTTCGCGCCTCGAGATAGTAGCGTTTCTCCTGGGCGTGCCCCATTGAGAAGGTCTTGCGCGGCAGCACGCCCTCGGAGACGATCCACTGAAAGAACTGTCCTTTGTCGATGGGCGGCAGCAGGAATCCCACCGCCCCATCCTCCGCAGCCAGACGCCGCAGGGCCTCATCGCCGTGGATGTAGTCCACCTCCCCGCCGTTGCGCGCCAGCCAGCCGTCCAGCCAGCCCTGCAGGACGCCCACCGCCAGAGAGGCTCGGCTCCGGTCAAGAGGGAGGGCCCCGCTGCGCCCTCCGCTGACCCACTCGACAGGGTATCCCCCCGCCTCACCGCAGTCCGCCTCCAGCGCCCTCAGCATCCGGTCCGCGTCCACACCCCTGACGATGCGGTGGACGGGCTCAAAGCGCAGCGCGGGGGTGTGAATGTTCTCAAGCTCCACCAGCGCGTACCGGGCGGGATGTTGGGAGAGGTCCTGACCGGGGCAGGCCCGCTTCAGCTCCTCATAGCACGCCTTGGCCGTCGCCAGCGAATGGTTGCCGTCCCCGACGGCAAAGGGCAGCTCGCTGTGGCGCGCAAGATACGCCTCGATCCTTTGCTCAAGGGTCTCAGCCTCGTCCCCATCTACCAACCAGCCCTCGACGTGCCCACCGCCCATCATCAGGTCAAGGCTGTAGAGATGGCGGGACGGGCGGTCTTTGATGGAAGCGAGGGGTTCGATAAGGCTCCTTTCCGCGTCGTCGCAGAGCATCAGCACATGGGGCAGCTCCAGCGGCGCGCCCTCCCGGACCGCCTTGCGCGGGGGGATGCGCTCGACCACCGTTCGCTCCGTGGCACGGACCTTTGCCTTGGAGCCCTCGCCGTAGTCGTACTCCTCCAGGTCCACGGCGCCCACCAGCCCCGGCCGGACGGAGCCGTCCAGCAACGTCCTTTCGAGGTAGACGTAAGCGTCCTTATACTCGCAGAACAGGGAACGGCGCAGACAGCTCTCCATCGCGGCGTGTATCCCCGCGACGCGCTCCGGACTGGCCGGAAGCTCCGCCTCCGGCAGGATGAGGTGATAGGAGGAGGGGGCGCTGCCCACCAGCCGCCTCACCTCGTCCCAGTACTCCGGCTGCGAGGTGAACTGGTCGCACGCGATGACGGGCCATAACCCCAACGCCTGCGCGTCGGGGAGCAAAATATCCGCGGACTGGAACAGGCTCATCCTGCTTACCTCCCTTAAGAGCTTAGTTAGATGTTCTCGGCGACACGCCGGACCCGCAGGACCCCGGCGATCTCGCGCAGGCGCTCCACCGTGTCCGACGGCATGGGGTGCGAGATATCGAGCAGGGTGTAGGCGTACTGCCCGCGGGCCTTATTGAGGAGATTCTCGATGTTAAGGCCGTTGGATCCGAAGAAAGCCGTGATCTGCGAGAGCATGTTGGGGACGTTCCGGTGGAGGATGGCCACCCGCGCCTCCGTCTCGCACACGCCGGCGCTCAGGTCCGGGTAGTTGACGGAGTGCGCGATGTTGCCGTTGTCGAGGTAGTCCTGAAGCTCCTCCGCCGCCATAATAGCGCAGTTCTCCTCCGCCTCCTCCGTGGACGCGCCCAGGTGAGGCAGGACGATGGCGTTCTTCAGAACGGCGCTCAGGGGATTGGGGAAGTCGGAGACGTAGCACGCCGCCTTCCCTGATTGCAGCGCCGCGCCCATCGCCTCCTCATCGACGAGGACGTCCCGCGCGAAGTTCAGGACCTTCACCCCGTCCTTCATCCGGGCAAGGGCCCCCGCGCCCAGCATCCCCCGCGTGGCGTCCGTCGCCGGGACGTGGAGGGTGATGAAATCGCAGGCGGCATAGAGGGCCTCCACGCTCTCCGCATGTTTCACGAGGGGGCTGAGCTGCCAGGCGGATTTCACGGACAGGTAGGGGTCGTAGCCGTATACGTCCATCCCCAGGGCGATCGCCGCGTTCGCGACGAGGACGCCAATGGCCCCCAGCCCGACGACGCCCAGCGTCCGCCCCTTGATCTCGTGTCCCGCGAAGGCCTTTTTCGCCTTCTCGCCCTCCTTCGCGATGTTGGGGTCCGCTGCGTTGGCCCGCACCCACCCGTTGCCGCCGATGATGTCGCGCGACGCCAGCAGCAGCCCCGCGATAACCAGCTCCTTCACGGAGTTCGCGTTGGCCCCCGGCGTGTTGAACACGACGATGCCCTGTTCCGCGCAACGCTCCAGCGGGATATTGTTCACCCCGGCTCCGGCCCGGGCGATGGCGCGCAGCTCCGCGGGGAAGGCCATCTCCCGCATGTCCGCGGAGCGGACGAGTATGCCCGCCGCTCCCTCAGGCGAGCCCGTCAGGACGTATCCCTCACGGAAGCGAGCCGTGCCAGCCTTGGAGATGGCGTTCAGGCAAAATATCTGGCGCGCTTTCATGTGGCGGGGCATCAGACGTTCTCCTTCTCAAAACGGGCCATAAACTCGACGAGCGCCGCCACGCCCTCGTAGGGCATGGCGTTATACAGCGAGGCCCTCATGCCGCCGACGGAGCGGTGCCCCTTCAGGTTCCTGAGACCAGCCGCCTCCGCCTCCGCGACGAACTTCGCGTCCAGCGCGGATGCAGATTGCTCGCGCCGCGTGGCGGGATCCCCCGTGACGAAGGGGACGTTCATGAGGGAGCGGTCCTGCTTCCGCACGGTGCCGCGGAACAGCCTGGAGTTGTCCAGGAAATCGTAGAGGAGTGCCGCCTTCCTCTCATTCCGCTCCTTCATGGCCGCAAGCCCCCCCGTCTCCTTGATCCACCTGAAGACGAGCCCGCAGATGTAGATGATGTAGCAGGGCGGCGTGTTATACAGTGAGCGGGCGTCCGCGTGGGTCTTGTAGCGCAGCATGGTGGGCGTGCCCGGAAGGACGTCCTCGCGGATGAGTTCATCCCGGATAATGACGACCGTCACGCCCGCCGGCCCGGCGTTTTTCTGCACGCCGGCGTACAGAAGCCCATATTGGGCCACGTCCACCGGCTCGCTCAGAAACATGGACGAGACGTCCGCCACGAGGGGCTTCCCCTTTGTGTCGGGAAGCTGCCTTATCGTCGTGCCGTGGACCGTCTCGTTCTGGCAGAGGTAGACGTAGTCGGCCTCCGGGCTGATGGCCAGGCTGGAGAAGCTGGGGACGCAGGAAAAGTTCTGGGCCTCGGAGCTGGCGGCGACGTTCACGCTGCCGAAGAGCCGCGCCTCCGCCGCTGCCTTCTTGGACCACTGGCCAGTGACGATATAGTCCGCCGTGCGGTTTCTCATCAGGTTCATCGGGACCATGGCGAACTGGGTGCTGCCTCCACCCTGAAGGAAGAGGACGCGGTAGTTTCCCGGGATGCCCATCAGGTCCCTCAGGTCCGCCTCGGCGGCGTCCAGGATGGCCTCGAAATCCTTTGAACGGTGGCTCATCTCCATGACGGACATGCCCGACCCGCCGTAGTCCAGCATCTCCTCCGCGGCCCTTTTCAGCACGGGTTCCGGCAGCACGGCCGGCCCGGCGCTGAAGTTATACACCCGCCCCATGATGCTACTTCTTCTTGGCAAGCTGCTGGATGACGTCCTGGGTGATGTCCACCCCGCCGATCAGCACAAAGGCCCTGTTGAGGACAAGCGTCAGCTTCTTGTTCGCCGCCACCTCGCGCACGGCCTGCTGGCAGTCCTTGAAGATGGGCTCCATGAGCTTCTGCTGCTCCTGGACGAGCTCCATGCGCTTGGCCTGCATCACCTGGGCCTTCTTCGCGGTGTCCTTCTCACGGTCGGCCGCCGCATTGGCCTCGTTCTCCTTCTGCTGGGCCAGCCTGGACATCTGCTGACGGACTTCCTTCATCTTGGGGTGGTTCATCGTCACCTCATCAATGTCGATGACCCCTACCGTGTCCACGTTCGCACCTGCCTTTGCCGGCGCTGCCTTGGTTGCCGCAAACGCCGCCCCACCCGCAACCAGGGCCAGCAGAAGCGCCGCCAGGCTCAGAAGCAAAGCCTTTCTCAAAAACATCATGAACTCCTCCTTAAAATGAGATCCTTCTCAAAGCCGGGACAGGGCGTTCCGCTCCGTCCCGCCACAAAAACACGCCCCGCACTTTAGCATCTCCTCAGCGGGGGGACAAACGTCAGATTACTCATATTTTAATCGCTCACGACCGAGCCAAAGATGCGGCCTGCGCATTTCATCGCTCATGCCGCGAGGCCATTGCTGACTTGAAGCGGAGGGGAAAAGCCCCTCTGAAATCCCCAGGCTCCGGGTAAAGTGCTCAGAGCTCGTCCTCCTCGAGGAACTCCCCCTCCTGCACGGCGATGAGGTCCAGGTCGATGTGCCCGCAATTCTCCAGGCCGTGCGGGGTGTCCTTCGGGATGAAGGCCCCCTCACCCTCATGGATGAAGCGCGCCTCGTCCCCCAGCGTGAGGCGTGCCGTCCCCTGGAGGACGATCCAGTGTTCGTTGCGGTGGTGGAAACTTTGGATGGGGATGGCCCGTCCCGGCATCACCGTGATGCGCTTGACCTTGTGCCGCCCGTCCTCGCACAGCACGCGGTAGGCCCCCCAGGGGCGCGAGCTCTCAGAGATGCGGCTGACCTCCCGCCGTCCTCCCTCCCTGAGATCGCGCACGACCTCGCGCACCTCCTGCGAGGCTCCCCGCCGCGTGATGAAGAGCGCGTCCGGCGAGTCCACCACCACCAGGTCCCGCACGCCGTTGAGCACCGTCAGCCGCGCGCGGGAGTCCACGAAACAGTTGCTGCTGCCCCTCACCACCACGTCGCCCATCGCGGCGTTGCCCTGCGGGTCCTGTTCAAGGATGTCGTGCAGGGCGTCCCAGGACCCCACGTCTGACCACCCCGCGTCCAGGGGGACCACCGCTACCCGTCGGGCCCTCTCCATGACGGCGACGTCAAAGGAGATCGGGGCGATATCTCTGAACGCCTTGCGCAGCGCGGCGCTGCCCTTCCCCGTGAGCGCGAGGAGCTCCGGCGACGTGTGGGCCAGCTCGTCGTTCAGCGCGCGCAGGGAGAAGATGAAGACGCCGCTGTTCCAGAGGTAGTCCCCGCTCTTCAGATACGCCTCCGCCGTCGGGAGATCCGGCTTCTCGACGAAGGCCTCCGCCTCAAACCACCCTCCATGCGGGGGGACTTTTTCCCCCTGAGGCGAATTGTGAGGCCTGCCCTTGCGGATGTAGCCGAACCCGGTTTCCGGCGTGGCAGGGACAACCCCCAGCGTCGTCAGAAACCCCTCCTGCGCTGCCTGGGCCGCCACCTGAAGGATATCCGCAAAGGCTCTGGGGTCCCGAACGATGTGGTCGCTGGGCGTCACGATCACGATATCATCCTCTGCCGCCCCCGCCTCCCTCACGGCCTCCACCCCAAGGAGTATGGCCGGAGCCGTGTTGCGCGCGCAGGGCTCCTGAATGGCAAAACCCTCCGGCAGCCGTCCCGCCACCTCCCGTGCCTGATGCGTCACCAGCGCCTCCCATTGGGAGCCCGTCACGGAGTACAGGCGCTCCAGCGGGACGGCGTTCAGCATCCGCGCCATCGTGTCCTGGAGCAGCGTCCTCGTCCCGTGCAGGGCGAGAAACTGCTTGGGCAGATCCTCGCGCGACCGGGGCCAGAGCCGCGTTCCGCTCCCCCCGGTGAGGATCAGTCCAAATAAACTGGGCATCTCCGACATTCCTCCTTAGCGTCTCTCGGGGTGGGCACGCCGCCTCCGCACCCTCACCCCTCGGCCTTGTCTTGCGTTACTTTATCACATCCTGCGCGATATACGGAACCGGGGCCCCGCTTCCAGACCTGTCCTTTTTTCGTGGGAAAGAGTATAATAAAGTTAATTTATAGCGGGGCTGGTATTTCTAATTTCATTAAATCCTCGCATTTGGTCAGGAGGAACCTTTCATGGCGCAGACCCCTCAGGGCAGGGCGGACATCCACAAAATTTTGATCATCGGTTCGGGCCCCATCGTCATCGG
>JAFUYV010000189.1 GCA_017476945.1 Fretibacterium sp. | reverse complement strand
AGACGATCTGGGTCCGTGAGGCCCCCCAGGACTGTGCCGCCTCGATGAGCGCAGGGTCCACCTCCTTAAAGCTGTTCTGGAAGATGCGCGCCATGAAAGGGGTGCAGGCCACCGTCAGGGGGACAAGGGCCGCCGTGTCGCCGATGGACGACCCCACGATGAGCCGAGTGAACGGGATAATCGAAATCATCAGGATAATGAACGGAAAAGAGCGGATGACGTTCACGATGAAGTCCAGCGTCCGGTTGACGAGGACATTCTCGCACAACCCATCCTTCTCCGTCAGGACCATGACCACGCCGATCACGAAGCCGAAGGCCACGGACAGCACGCCGGAGATGAGCAGCATCCAGAGCGTGTCGAAAATGGCGGGCAAAATCAGCATGTTAAAAATCTGCCCGAAGCTGTATCGTGCCAGAGACATTACGGTTCCACCTCCACGTCCGGCTCCCCGCAGGAATGGGGAAGCTCCCTCCAGTCCATCCCTTTCGCGTTCAGATAGGCCGTGACCGGAGCAAGATACTCATCCTCCACGTTGATGACGAAGATGCCCAGCATGTCGTCGCGGAAGTCCCGGATCTTGCCGCTGACGACGGGGAACGCCCGCCCCAGCTCCAGGTACATCTGTCCCAGGAACTTCCCCTCCTCCGCGTGGTTGAGCAGATGGGCGATCTGAATGTTGCGCCCATGGGCGGGCAGCTTCATCCGCTCCTCGCCCAGGAGCCGCAGGAGCGACGGCGGCTGTTTGATGAAGATGTCCTTCACGGAGCCCTTGTCCGAAATCTTGCCGTTCTCCAGGATGCAGGCCTCCTCACAGGTCTTGCGGACGACCTCCATCTGGTGCGTCACGATCACGACGGTGATGCCGATCTTTTTGTTGATCTCCATCAGCAGGTCCAGGATGGAGCGCGTGGTCTTGGGGTCCAGGGCCGACGTCGCCTCATCGCAGAGGAGGATGCCCGGATCCATCGTCAGTGCCCGCGCCACGGCGACGCGCTGCTTCTGCCCTCCGCTCAGGTTTCGCGGCCTTGCGTCCGCCTTCTCGGACAGGCCCACCAGCTCCAAAAGCTCCCGCACCTTCCTGTCAATCTCACCGTCAGAATAGCCCCAGCACTTCATAGGCAGGGCGACGTTGCGGTAAACATTCTCCCGCTCCAGAAGCGAGAACTGCTGGAAGATCATGCCGATGCGGCGGCGCATCTGGCGTATCTCCATCCTGGAGAGGGACCTGATCTCCCGTCCATCAACCTTCAGGCTCCCCGACTGGTAGTCCGTCAGGCCGTTGATGCAGCGCAGCAGCGTGGACTTGCCCGCCCCGCTCCGCCCCACCAGCGCGTAGATCTCGCCATCGCGTATTGTCAGGTCGATGTCCCGCAGCACCTCCGTCCCGTCGGGCCAGACCTTCCCCAAATGGCTTATCTCGATCAATTCAATTCCCCCTTACACCCTCTGGTACGCAGCCCTTTCTGGCCCCCCGGCCATACGTCGCGGCGGCGTTCATGAAGGCGATGAGATTTTCCCGCGGGGTCAGGACGGGCGTCGTGCAGCCGGGGCACAGCGTGTAGCCGCAGGGGTTGTCCGCCGCGTCCAGGACGCACTGCCTTACGGCCTCGGCGACGGCCTCGGGCGTCCCGTTCTTCAACACCTCCACCGGCGTGACGTTGCCAGAGATGGCGATCTTATCCCCGTAGAGCCCCTTCAGCTCCCTCATGCTCTCGCAGTTGTCGATCCAGAAGCCGCTGACGCCGCAGTCCACGACCTCCTGCCAGCGATCCCGCGTGCTGCCGCAGATGTGGATGCCCGTGCTGCCCTGAAAGATGTTCATCCGCTCCACCGCCTGTTTCAGATAGGGGAAGAAGAACTCGGCGGCGTGTTTCCCGCTCAACAGGTTTCGCGACGCCATGGGCTCGGACAGCGTAAACTTGATGCCCAGCCGCCTGTGCATGTCCTCGCAGCATTTCACGACGCAATCCGTGGCGCGCTGGAGCAGCCTGTGCGCGTCTTCCTTCTCGCGGATCATCGCCTTGAGGAACTTCTCGGTGCCGATGAGACTTGCCGCGGTGGTGAGAGGCCCGGCGAGGCCGCTGCTCAAAATGCGCGTCCCGCCGAACTTCTCCTGAAGACGCTCAAACGCCTCGACGATGATGGGAAGGCGGCCATCCCTGTCAATATTCGCCGGGGTAATCCTGTCTATTTCATCGAACGAAGCGATCGCAGGTTCAACAATGTAGGACACACTGTCCTTAGGGTAGGCCAGCTTCACCCCCAGGGCCTCCGGCAGGCTGCGGAGCCCAAGGCCGATGCCCATGTTGTCCGCCCCAAAGTCTTGGGCCAGGGCCGTCTCCGTCTGTACCATGAGGTCCGCCGAGAAGTAATGGTCGCAGAGGTTAATTCCGTACAGGAGCGGTATCGTCTCCGCCGCGCTTAAGGCCGTGGGGATGCGATCTACCTCCTCACCGCGAGCGTAGGCGGTGAGCCGTTCCTTGGGCGTCATGTCCAGCTTAACCAACATCATTTAAACCTTCCCCTCATATTCCTGCAGCGCACCTTGCGAGGCACGCAAAAAGCCCCCGGTGGACGGCACAATTTATAAGGGGATATTTCAGAAGGGAGACCCGTTAGGCGGTAAGGACAAGCGCAAAACTCAATCGCTCGTGGACAGAGTGTCCCTCCAAAGGCACAGCAAAATCCCCTGTAAAATGCAGTCCCTGCACTTCACAGGAGCTTCAGGTCACTCCCCACTGTACCTCAGGCATGCGCGACGGCATATCACCACTCCATCGACTGAATTGAGAATATTATATTTGATTTGTCAATTCCCGACAAGTCAAGTTCCATGCTCCCGCCAGGGGACAACAACACTCTTTCGCGGAGGGAGGGCCCGCGGGCAGCAGGGGAAGGGGGCCTCAGCCCCACCTCACCCTGCCAGCATCTCGCAGATGTCCCGCCGCCCGGCACGCCATGCCGGCAGCGCGGCCGCAAGGAGGCACGTCAGCACGGCGGCCCCGCCCGAGGCCAGCCCCAGTATCAACAGCGGCATCAGTGACGGCAGCAGAAAGGGCAGGCGAAGGGCCTCCACCGCCAGGGGGCCTCCGGCCATGATGACGGCGGCGCCCAGGGCCAGCCCCAGCACCGCCCCGTAGAGGCCGGTCAGGAACGCCTCCGCCAGGACAAGCTGAAGCAGCTTTCCCCGGGTCGCTCCGACGGCGCGGAGCACCCCCATCTCCCGCCTCCGCTCGGCCAGCGTCACGGCAAAGAGCAGCGCGACCACCGCCACCGCCAGGCACCAAACGAAGGAGATCCCCCCGCGCACGAGCCAGGAGATCCACACCAGGCTTCGGCCAATGCTGTTGACGAACTTCCGGCTGAAGAGCGCGTAAATACCTCTGGAGTTCAACGTCCGGTTGATCTTTGCCGCGGCCTCCACGGAGTCATATCCGGGCTTGAGCTTCAGCATCACGACGGAGACGAGGCTGCCGTCCCGGGCAAGGGGACGGCCCGTGATGCGGCCAGCCTCCCGCGCAAGGACGGCGAGGGTCGCGCGGGTCATAAAGACCGTCGCGTCGAACCCCATGCCCGTCTGCTCCAGCCGCCCGGCGATGGGCAGTTCCCGCTCGAAGAACGTGAGCGTCTCCCCCGGCTGCCCGGCCACGTGGCAGCCCACGACGACCTCCCCGTCGTTCAGGCGGCGGCCTCCCCCCAGAGAGGGGAGCCCGTCCCCCGCGGAGGACGCCTCCAGCCAGGGTTTGACGATAAAATCCGTCTCGTAGTCGATGCCCACAAGCTGCACGGGATAGGAACAGCACGAGGCCCGCAACGTCGCCAGGAACGCCTGCGGCGACATCCGGGCAATGCCAACGTCCTCCTCCAGCTCCTTCAGACGCTCCATCACGTCCGGTGGCAGGGTGAAGGTGGAGGGTTTCCCGGAGAGGAGGATGCTGTCAATGTGAGGGTCGTACCCCTCCGGCACGACCATGACGTCGGCCCCAAGACGCTTGGCCGCGCTCTCCACGCCGTTGGCCAGGCCGATGGAGAACACGGAGCCAGCGAGGAGAAAGGCCGTGAACAGCAGGACCGTCAGGACGAGGCAGAGGCTCCGCCACGGCCGCCGCCGGATGTTGCGCATAGCGATCCTCGTGACCGTCAGCGTGTTCATCAGCGCCCTCCGCTCACGAAGCCCCAGGCCAGCCCCAGCAGGCCCACGGCGGCGATTCCGGCCATCAGCGCTCCCGCCGCCGGCTCCGTCACGGCCCGACAGGCGTGCCCGGCGTCCGCGCACAGGCCGAAGGGCCAGCCCTCAACCCGCAAAATGCCGTTGGGGATCATCCAGCCCATCAGGGCCGCCCCCACTGCCCCCGCGTGGGCAAGGGAGGACAGGCGCCGCCTCCACAGCCCCAGCGCGGCCAGGAGCACGACTGCCGCTCCCAGCACCGTGATGAGTACGCCGCTGTACCAGCAGCCCATGGGCGTCCCATCCGGCCTCGTCTGGGCGCAGACCGGGAAAAGGCAGAACGGCGTCAGGGCCAGGGCAAGGCCCAGGACGGCCTCCGCAAGCTGAAGCCCCCGTCTCACCTCGGCTCTCCCCAATCGCACAATCTCTTCATCCTCTTTTTTCTCATCCTTACTCATCCCCCAAAACAAAATCTTTATATTATACTTTATCCAGGGTTTTGGGGGTGCGAAGGCTACCTGCCGGCCGCTTAAAATCCGGCACGTGGCCGGCTGATATGCGCCCGATTTTAAGCGCTCATACCCGCAGGGCACAGGCGGCGCGGGAGGATAGGTCCCGGCAGGGGATTATGGTAAAATCTGATAAAATCTTACGTCAGGAAAACCGCAGGGGGGAACGTCATGGTTCGCAGAGAGGACATCGTCGAGGTTCAGGGGCTTGCGGGAGGTAAGGGGCCCGCTTATGTTCACCACATCGTCTCAAAGGAGGAGCTGCTGGGGCACGGCCGGTTGTACGCGCGGGTCGTCCTGCCTCCGCGCTCAAGCGTGGGCTGGCACCAGCACGTCCACGACACGGAGCCCTACTATATCCTGAAGGGCGAGGGGGACTTCACCGAGGGGGACGGCAACGGGGAGAACAGGACCGTCACACGGGTCCGCCCGGGCGACGTCTGTGTAATCCATGTGGGGCAGTGGCACTGTCTGGAGAACAACTCCGGCGCCGACCTCGAGTTCATGGCCCTGATCTATAACGAGACGGGCTACTCCAACCTCTAGACATGAAGACGAAATTTCGTCTTGTCTCTGTCGCGCTGATCCTGTTGATGGGGGCCTTTGCGTGCGCGTTTCTGGTTTCGCGGCTGGAACCCCAGTTCGAGACGGTTGACCAGGCCTACGTCAAGGCGCACATGGACAAACCGGGCTTCCTCCTGGTGGACGTCCGCGAGGAGGAGGTCTATAACGGCAAGGCCCCATTCGAGGGCATCCCAGGCGGGCACATTCCCGGGGCGATTAACTTCCCCGGCTCCGTGCTGGGCACCCCGGAGGCCGCCGCATCCCTGGCCAGGGCCGGGCTCACAAAAAACACTACGCTCATCCTCTACTGCAACGCTGGCCTCCTGTCGGGGCAGTTCGCCGAGACGCTGGTGAAGGACTTTCACTTTAGGGACTCGATGATCAAGACCTACAAGGCCGGCACGCTGGATTGGTCCAGGGATCCCGCCAACAAACTCGAGCCAGAGGACCACGAGCTGGGGACGCGCTTGACCCCGGATAAAAAATAAAACTGCTTTCCCCCGGATTGTATATAATGAACAAGCGCTCGTTTGCTGGGGCGCAGCCTTACATTTTTGTTTTACCTTTTAAAGGAGGTTTCGCGATGAAAAAACCAATGCAAATCCTGTTGCTTATCTGCGCGGCAGCGTGGGCGATGCCGGCTGGGATTACCCCGGCCAGCGCGGGCGTTTTAATCAAGATATCCCACCAGGGCCCCGCGAACGCCGAGACGAACATCCAGCACTACTTTGTTCAGGAGTTCACCGCTCGCGTCACGGAAAAGACGAAGGGGACGGTCACGTTCGAGGTCTACCCGGACGAGCAGCTCGGCTCCGAGGAGCAGCGCATGGAGCTCATCATGAAGGAGGGGCTCAACCAGCCGTTGGCGGACATCGCCTCGTTCGCCGCCCTGGGGACCCTCCTGCCGGAGCTCTACCCCTCGTCCATCCCCTTCATGTTCAACTCCTTTGACGCGGCCCACATCTTCTTCGACACCAGCGAGTACATGGCGAAGCTGAAAGCCCTGTTCCACGAGAGGACGGGCTGCCGGCTGCTGGAGGTCGTCGAGGAGGGCGGGTTCCTGGCCTTCACGAACTCCAGGCGGGAGATCCACGGCCCGAAGGACTTCGCGGGGCTGAAGTTCCGCGGCATGGACGAGGGCCAGGTGGCGATCTTCAACGCCTTCGGGGCCAGCGGCACGCCCATCCCATGGGGGGAGCTGTATATGGCGCTCAAGACGGGCGTCGTGGACGGCCAGATGAACCCCGCGTTCTACATCCTGCTCGGCAGCCTGACGGAGGTTCAAAAGTACATGACGCTGGCCAACATCCAGTACTCCGACCAGTTCCTTATCATGAACGGCGACCTCTACGACTCCCTCACCGACGCAGAACGCGCGGCCATTGTCGAGGCCGCCCGCGAGGCGAACGAGCTCACGCGCGAGCGCATTGAGAGCCAGGACGCCGGACAGGTGGAGGAGTGCCGCCGGCGGGGGATGCAGGTCTACACGCCCACCGCGGAGGAGATGGAGCAGTTCCGCACGATCGGCCAGCCCGGCTATATCGACTGGCTGAAGAAGCGCGTGAGGGACCCGCAGTGGCTGGAGATGGCCCAGGACGGCGCGGCGGCCGCCAACAGGGCCGCGGCCGCCAAGGGAGAGCGTCCCGGCAAGTGATGCAGAACTTTCTCGACGGCCTGAGCCGCCTCATTGTGAAGGTCAGCGCGGCGGCAGGATGTTTCTTCCTCCTGCTCAACATCGTGGACATCACCGCCGGGGTCATCTCGCGGCAGGTGACGGGCATGTCGCTCGTCTGGACGGAGGAGCTTGCCCGTTTCTCGATGGTGGGCTTTGTGCTTATCGGGGCGGCCTCCGCCTTTGCGGCTGGGGACAATATGTCCATCGGCTTCGCAGCCGGCGCCCTGCCGCCCCGCCTGAGGGAGCTGTGCCGTCTCATCGCGTTCCTCATCGAGGCCGTCGTGCTCGCCGTCCTGGTCGGCTATGGCATTCAGAACGTCATGGGCGGCTGGACGATGAGGACAATGGCCCTTCAGATCCCCCGCGCCGTTCCCCTGATGGCGGTGCCCATCGGCATGGGCATGCTGCTGATTGTCCTCGTCGCAAGCTACTTCGGGCACGGCTCCGGGCATCCTAAGGAGGACGGGGAGTAATGTACGGCCTCCTTCTGTTCTTTGCCTTCCTGGGGCAGATGCTCATCGGCGTGCCGCTCTACGCGGCGCTCCTGATGACCGGACTGCTGGGCATCCTCGGAACAGGGGACCTCACCCTGCTGCGCGTCATCCCCCAGCAGTTCTACGGCGGAATGAACGGCTTTACGCTCATGGCCATGCCCTTCTTCATCCTGACGGGAATCCTGATGAACCGCTCCGGCTTGACGGACCGGCTGCTGGACTTCAGCCGCCTCGTTGTGGGGTCCGTGCGTGGGGGGCTCGGGTACGTCAACGTCGTGGGCAGCGTCGTGTTCGCCGGGGTCAACGGCAGCGCCGCCGCCGATGCCTCCGCCCTGGGGGCCATCCTCATCCCCGCAATGGAGAAGGAAGGCTTCCCCAAGGCCTACGCCGCGGGGCTGACCGCGGGCAGCTCCCTGATCGGGCCCATCATCCCCCCAAGCGTCTTCATGATTATCTACGCCTCGCTGACCAACACGTCCATCGGCGGGCTGTTCGCCGCGGGGGTGATCCCCGGGTTCCTGCTGGGGGCCGCCTTCATGCTCATGAACTGGTATTACTCCCGAAAATACGACGTCCCCGTCATGGATACGGCCGGCGTGCGGCGGACAAAATGGCACATTCTGCGCCGCTCCCTCCTGGCGCTCGTCGCGCCCGTCATCATCATTGGCGGGATCGTCGGGGGGATCGTGACGCCCACGGAGTCCGGCGCGCTCGCCTGTCTGTACTGCGCCGCTGTTGGGTTCCTCGTCACGCGCCAGCTCACCCTCAGGAGCTTGCTCCTGTCCCTGTGCGAGGCGGTGCGCGGCTCCAGCGCAATCTTCCTGATTATGGGGGCGGCCTCCGTGGTGGGTTGGTATCTCAAGTACGAGCGCGTCACCCACCTGTTTGGCCAGCACATCGTCGAGGCGGGGCTCCTGGGGCATCCGTGGCTCCTGCTGGTCGTGCTCTCCGCCATCGTGTTCGTCACCGGGATGTTCATGGAGGAGGTCGCGGTCCTCACCCTGCTCACGCCCATCTTCATGCCCCTCGCCGTCAAAGCCGGGGTGGATCCCTTCCACTTCGGCGTCGTCATGACGCTCAACGTCACGATCGCCCTCATCACGCCCCCGGTTGGCGCGTGCAACTATATCGTCGCGGCCATTGGCAGGGTCCCCATCGGCGAGCTGTTCCGCAAGATATGGCCCTTCATCCTGGTGGCCCTGACCGTGCAGCTTATCGTGATCAGCTTCCCCATGCTGACCACGGGGCTCCCAAGGCTGCTGGGCCTGTGAGCGAGGGGCTTGCGCAATTTGGGGCTTTGTGATAAGATTGTTGTCGTTGAAGAGAGGGATTTGTGCTCTTTCTGGATTTGCTCTTTTTGATATGTATGGCCCCATCGACTAGTGGCCTAGGTCGTAGCCCTCTCAAGGCTAAAACACGAGTTCGAATCTCGTTGGGGCTACCAGATATGCTCTCCGTCCTTTGCCGTCCTTCTCAAAAGTTCGGTAGGGACGGAGTTTTTTATCCCAGGGGTTTTTATCCCGAGAGCGGGAGGCATTCGCCTTGCAGCACATGACGCGCTGGCTCAAAGGGGCTCTGGTATGGACCGGCAGAGCGCACGACAACGGTTTTGTGGAACAGGATATCCTCATCCGCGACGGGAAGGTCGCGCAGGTGGGGCGTGCCATTGATCATGAGGGAGCGGAGTGCGTTGACCTCTCCGGCTTTCGCGTGACGCCGGGGCTCATTGACGCGCACACACATATTGGTGTCTGCCCCGAGGACTTTCCGGAGGCGCTGGTGGACGACAACGACATGGCCGAGCCCATCACCCCGCAGCTCCGCGTCCTTGACGGGCTCTACCATCAGGATACGGCCTTCAGCGACGCGCTGTCCGGCGGCGTGACGTGCGTGCAGGCCCTGCCAGGCAGCGCTAACGTCATCGGCGGCCAGGGCATGATCCTCAAGACGAAGCCCGACATCGTGGAGCGCATGGCGGTCGTCCCCTGCTCGGGCATGAAGGCGGCGCTGGGCGAGAACCCCGTGAGCGTCTACAAGCCCAAGGACAAGCTGCCCACCACGCGCATGGGCAACGCGGCCCTGATGCGCGGCGCGTTCGTCCAGGCGCAGAACTATCTTGCAAAGATGGAGGACGCGCGCAACCAAAGCGTTGCCGGGAGGCTTAAATCCGGCGATCCCTTTGAGCGAGATCTGGCAATGGAGGCCCTCGCCGCCGTCCTGAGGCGGGAGACGCCGCTCCGTGTTCACTGCCACCGCCTGGACGACATTCAGACCGCTGTGCGCATTGCTGAGGAGTTTAATCTGAAGTACACCCTTGAGCACTGCACAGAGGGACACCTGATCGCACCGTGGCTGGCGGAGAAGAAGGCCTGCGCGGCTGTGGGCCCCACGCTCTCCTCCCGCTGTAAGATCGAGCTGAGGAATAAGTCCTGGGACACGCCGCTCGCGCTGTGGCGGGCGGGGGTCCACTTCTGTCTCATCACCGACCATCCCGTCATCCCCATCGAGCACGCCATCGTCTCCGCGGCGCTGGCCGTGAAGGCCGGACTTCCGCCTGACGAGGCACTGCGGGGCCTGACGCTCTACGCGGCGGAACATCTGGGCGTTGAGGGACGTATGGGGAGCCTTTCGCCCGGAAGGGACGCAGACCTCGTCGTGTGGGACGGCGACCCGCTGGACGCCCGCACGCGGGCCGCGGCAACCTATATCGACGGCGAGCCCGTTTGGCAGCGCCGTTCGTGAAGGGGCCGCATCTCGTTCAGGAGGAGTTGCGCGGGGACATTCCCTCGCGTTAGAGAGCCCCTTAAGGGCTTTACGAGCCCTCTTTGGGATAGACAAATTTTGGTAAGGAGAGGATTGTTTTGAGAAAGACCGCTCTGTTTCTCGCGCTGACGGCGCTGGTTCTGTCGCTCTGCGGGACGGCCTTCGCCGTGAAGGATACCCTTGTCGTGGCCGACCAGTACGACCCCACGACGCTGGATCCCATCGGGCACAACGACTACCCCACCTCCCGCGCCTGCTCGCACATCTATGACACGCTGGTCTTCCTGAACCCCGACGGGACGCTGCGTCCCGGCCTGGCCGAGAGCTGGGAGTTCCTGACCGACAAGGACTACAAGATGATCCTGCGCAGGGGCGTCAAGTTCCACAACGGCGAGGAGATGAAGGCGGAGGACGTGAAGTTCTCCCTTGAGCGCGCCAACACCCCCGCGGGAAGCCACATCCACACCTACTCCCAGGACCTGGACAGCGTGGAGATCGTGGACGACTACACCGTCATCCTGCACCTCAAGAAGGTCAACTATCCCTTCTTCTCCTCGCTGGTCCACAGCTGGGGCAACATCGTCAACAAGAAGGCCGTGGAGGCCGCTGGCGATGACTACGGCATGAACCCCGTGGGCACGGGCCCGTTCAAGTTCAAGGAGTGGGCCAAGGGCGACCACTACACCTTTGAGCGCTTTGACGATTACTGGGGGAATAAGGCGAGGTTCAAGACGCTGACCGTGCGCTCCATCCCGGAGCCCACCAACCGCACCATTGAGCTGGAGACCGGCGCGGTCGACATCGCCTACCCCGTCACGACCGTGGAGCTGGCCCGCATCGAGGAGAACCCGGAGCTTGAGCTTCAGCGCAAGCCCCTGCCCTCCACGACCTACATGGGCTTCAACGTCCATAAGGCCCCGTTCGACGACGTGCGCGTTCGCCAGGCGTTCAACGCCCTGCTGGACACGGTGAACATCCAGCGGGCTGTGTTCCGCGGCGTCGGCAAGACCCCGCGCACGCTGATCCCCTCCGCGACGAAGTACTCCATCGACGGCGAGCTGCCCGCCCACGAGCGCGACGTGGAGAAGGCGAAGGAGCTCTTTGCCGAGGCTGGCGTTGACCCCGCGTCCATCTCGATCACCATCCGCAGCAACGAGCGCAAGGAGCGCATCGACATGGCGACCATCATCCAGGCCCAGCTCGCGGAGCTCGGCATCAAGTCCGAGATCATGCAGCAGGAGTGGGGCGCGTATCTCCAGGCCCTTCAGCAGAAGACGCACGACGTGTTCCTGCTGGGCTGGGGCCTCTCCGTGCCCGACCCGGACTACGCGGTGGCGGGCCTGCTGGAGTCCAACGCGGGTACGAACTACACCACCTTCAACGACGAGAAACTCGACGCGATGCTGGCAAAGGGCCGCAGCCTGCCTGACGGCGACGATCGCGCGAAGGTCTACAAGGAGATGCAGCTCTACATCAACGAGCAGTGCCCGATGATCTACCTGCACAACGACGAAGCCATCGCCGGCGTCCGGAAGATCGTCAAGGGGTTTGAGGTCGATCCGTTTGAGGTTCACTCCTTCCGCAACGTCTACTTCGAGGAGTAATCTTTCAGGTAAATCTTTCAGTCATGAACTTAGTACGCTTTGATTGAGGCGTGAGGCGCAGGGGGCGCCCTCCGCGGCCCCCCTGCCCTTGTCCGCCTTCGTAAGGAGAAATGAACGAAATTGAAACGAGCTAAACTGTTGGGGATTACAGCGGGTGTCGCGGTTCTGGCCCTGGCCGTCGGGCTGGCCTTCTTCTTTATGGCGGGCGACGGAGAGCCTCGGGAGAAGATGAAGCCGGGCAGCGTCCTGCGGGTCGGGATGGAGTGCGGCTTTGCACCGTACAACTGGGAGGAGGGCCAGGCAAGCGACACCAACCTGCCCCTCGCCAACAGCAGCGGAAACTATGCGGAGGGCTATGACGTTCAGATCATCCGGATGGTCATAGACCGTCTTGGCGCGGAGGTTAAGGTCCTCAAGGTGCCCTGGGGTGACCTTCTCGGGGCCCTGAACAATGGGCAGATCGACATGGTGGCCTCCGGCATGGCGGACACGGCAGCGCGCCGGGAGCTCGTGGCCTTCTCCGACATCTATAACGCGCACCCTGCGGAGTACAGCATCATGGTGCGGAAGGACAGCCGTTACGTGGATGCGTCCACACTGGCGGATTTCTACAAGGCCCGTGTGGTGGGCCAGAAGGACACGATGCTGGACGTCGTGATCGACCAGATATACGGGGTCCAGCACCTTCCTCCCGTCGCGACGGTGCCCGACCTGTTTAGGCAGCTTGAGCAGAACGAGGCGGACGCCGTCGTCATCAACACGGAATCCGCGCAGTCATACCTGAAGGAATATCCCAACCTGGCAGTGGTTAAGTTTGCCCGCAACGAGGGTTTTAACCCCGGGTTCAAGGGCATCTGCGTCGGGGTTCGGAAGGAGGACAAAGGACTGCTGAGGGCGGTCAACAAGGCCCTCTCCGACATCCCGCTCGAGACGAGGCTGAGGCTCATCGACCAGATGACGACGAAGGCCGAACAGGCGGAGAAGGTGCTGTGAGGCGAAAAACGCCTCCGCTTTCCGGCATATGGGCAAGGCCCGGCGAGAAGGACCGCCAGGCCTTCTTTTTTGCCCGCCCGCAAAAGCCGCGGATGTCCTGATATAATAAAAACGTCAAGGCTGTTTCATATTTTTTGGGCAAAGGAAGTGACCTCATGCTGCGCTACATCCTACGCCGTGTCCTGCTCCTGATCCCCGTCCTGCTGGGGGTGGCGTTCTGCGTGTTCACGCTGCTCTACTTCACGCCGGGCGACCCGGCCCGCATGGTTTTGGGCGACCTGGCGACGGACGAGGCCATCAAGGAGTTCCGGGACAAGGAGGGCCTGAACGACCCCTTCCTGGTGCAGTTCGGGAACTACGTCTACAAGGCCGTGGCCCATGGGGACATTGGCCGGTCGTACAGCACCAAGCGCCCTGTGATGACGGAGATCCTGACCGCCTTCCCCTACACGCTGAAGCTCTCCGCCTTCGCCATGGTCATCGCCATCCTGATCGGCATCCCCTGCGGCATCATCTCGGCTATCAAGCAGTACTCGTGGTTCGACACCGTCACGATGATCTTCGCCATGGTGGGGCTGTCCATGCCGGTGTTCTGGCTGGGACTGCTGCTCATTCTGCTCTTCGCTGTTCATCTGCGCTGGCTGCCGTCGTCGGGGTTCTCGACGTTCAAGGCCATGATCCTGCCGTCGGTGGCGTTGGCCGCGCAGTCCATCTCCATGGTGACGCGCATGACCCGCTCCTCCATGCTTGAGGTCGTCCGCGCAGACTACATCCGCACGGCGCGCTCCAAGGGGCAGAACGAGTCCATCGTCATCGGCGTACACGCGCTGCGCAACGCGCTGATCCCCGTCGTGACACTCTGCGGGCTCCAGTTCGGCCAGCTCCTCTCCGGCGCCATCCTCACGGAATCCATCTTCGCCGTGCCGGGCGTGGGGCGTCTGATGGTCAACGCCATCATGACCCGCGACTACCCCATGGTCCAGGGGGGCGTGCTGTTCGTGGCCGTCACCTTCAGCATCGTGAACCTCCTGGTGGACCTGCTTTACGCCTACATCGACCCGCGCATCAAGGCGGAGCTGAAGTAAGGGGGGCTGATGATGAACGAGATTGAGAACGGAAACGAGAAGATCGTCCCCGATTTGGCGAAGAGGAAGCACCGCGGCCCGTTCATGGAGGTTCTGTTCCGGCTGGCCAAGAGCCCGCTGGCGATGTTCGGGCTGGCCATCATCGCGCTTCTGGTCTTCTGCGCCATCTTCGCGGAGGTCATCGCGCCGTACAGCCCCATCAAGCAGGACCTGATGCACATGTTTGAGACGCCGTCCGCGGCCCACTGGCTGGGCACGGATGAGTTTGGCCGCGACATCCTGAGCCGCCTGATCTACGGTGCGCGGGTCTCCCTCCAGGTGGGCTTCATCGCCGTGGGCATCGCCCTGGTGGTGGGCGGGATGCTGGGGGCCGTCTCCGGCTATTACAGCGGCTGGCTGGACAACAGCATCATGCGTGTCATGGACGTACTGCTCTCCATTCCGCAGACACTTTTGGCCATCGCCATCGTCGCGGCGCTGGGGCCGAGCCTGATGAACCTGATGATCGCCGTGGGCATCTCCGCCGTCCCCACCTACGCCCGTATCGTCCGGGGCTCCGTGCTCTCCATCCGCAGCATGGAGTTCATCGAGGCGGCGCGCTCCGTGGGCAGCTCCGACCTGCGCATCATCCTCAAGCATATCCTGCCCAACAGCATGGCCCCCATCATCGTGCAGTCCACGTTGGGCGTGGCGTCCGCTATCCTGAATGCCGCGGGGCTGTCCTTCATCGGCCTTGGCATCCAGCCGCCCAACCCTGAGTGGGGCGCCATGCTCTCCGGCGGGCGGCAGTACATCCGCGACTACCCGCACATGACGCTCTACCCCGGTCTGGCGATCATGTTCACGATCCTCGCGCTGAACTTTCTGGGCGACGGCCTGCGTGACGCGCTGGACCCGAAGCTGAAGCGCTAGGGAGGAGGCCGAACAAGATGACAAATGATTTAATGCTGGATATCCGCGACCTCACCATCCACTACGAGACGGACAGCGGCGTGGTCCACGCGGTGGAGGGCCTGAACCTCCAGCTTGGCCGCGGCGAGTCCCTGGGCTTCGTGGGCGAGACGGGCGCGGGCAAGACCACCACGGCCTTGGGCGTTATGCGCCTGATCCCGAACCCGCCCGGAAAGATCAAATCCGGCGAGATCCTCTTCGAGGGCGAGGACCTGCTGAGGAAGTCCGAGGCGGAGATGCGGAAGATCCGCGGCGCGAAGATCGCCATGATCTTCCAGGACCCAATGACGAGCCTTAACCCCGTCATGACGGTGGACAAGCAGATCGCCGAGATGATCAAGCTGCACCGCAGCGTCTCGGAGCACGAGGCGCTGAAGCAGGCGGGGGACATGCTGGAGCTGGTGGGCATCCGCCGGGAGCGTATGCATGACTACCCGCACCAGTTCTCCGGCGGCATGAAGCAGCGCGTGGTGATCGCCATCGCGCTGGCCTGCGACCCGGCCCTTCTGATCGCGGACGAGCCGACGACGGCGCTGGACGTCACCATTCAGGCGCAGGTGCTGGAGCTGATGAAGAAGCTCAAGGAGCGGTTCTCGGCCTCGATGATTTTGATCACGCACGACCTGGGCATCGTGGCCGACATCTGTGACAAGGTGGCCATCATGTACGCGGGACGCGTGGTGGAGTACGCGGACAAGCGCTCGCTCTACACAAACCCGCTGCACCCCTACACCATCGGCCTGTTCAAGTCCGTTCCGGACATCGACGAGGACGTGGATGAGCTGCCCGTCATCCCCGGCCTGATGCCCGACCCGATGGACCTGCCCGCGGGCTGCGCGTTCCATCCCCGCTGCTCCATGGCGGAGGAGCGCTGCGCGAAGGAGCGGCCGCAGATGTGCGAGCTAGAGCCTGGGCACTTTGTGGCCTGCCCCGTGAGGGTCGGGGGTCGCGGCCCCTCTCCCAGCGGCATGTTGGGGAAAGCCTGAGAGGAGGCGGGACGATGGATAGCAGCAAGCCTTATATCCGGGTCGAGAACCTGAAAAAATACTTCAGCACGAAGCGCGGAATGCTCCACGCCGTGGACGATGTGAGCTTTGAGATCAAAAGGGGCGAGACCCTGGGCCTCGTCGGGGAGTCCGGCTGCGGAAAGTCCACGCTGGGCCGTTGCCTCATCCGCCTGCTGGACAGCACGTCGGGGAATGTGCTCCTGCAAAACAAGGATGGGGAGGGCTGCACTGACGTGACGAAGGTGAGCGCCCGGGAGATGAAGGAGCTGCGCAAGCGGGTGCAGATCGTCTTTCAGGACCCGTACTCGTGCCTGAACCCCCGCCTCTCCGTATGGGAGCTCATCGCTGAACCCCTGATCGTCAACAGCGTTTACCGCGACAAGGCGGCGATGCGCAGACGCATCCGCGAGCTGATGGACACGGTGGGCCTGGCGGAGCGGCTGGAGAACAGCTACCCTCATGAACTGGACGGCGGGCGGCGGCAGCGCATTGGCATCGCGCGGTCCCTGGCGCTGAACCCGGAGTTCATCGTTCTGGATGAGCCGGTGTCGGCCCTGGACGTGTGCATCCAGGCGCAGATACTGAATCTGTTGAACTCGCTGCAAAAGGAATTCAACTACACTTACGTCTTCATCTCGCACAACCTGAGCGTGGTGCGCCACGTGTCGGACCGCATCGCGGTGATGTACCTGGGGCAGATCGTGGAGCTCTCGGAGTATAAGGAGCTCTTCACAAACCCGCTGCACCCCTACACCCAGGCGCTGCTGTCCGCCATCCCGCTGGCCAAGCTCGACGTTCAGCGCGAGCGCATCATCCTGGAGGGCGACGTGCCCAGCCCCATTGAGCCGCCGGACGCCTGCCGGTTCGCGGGGCGCTGCCGCTACGCGCAGGAGGTCTGCCGTCATGGGACGCCGCCGCTGACAGAACAGTCACCAGGGCACTTCACGGCCTGCCACTTCGCCGGGAAGCTGGAAGGGTAAGTTTTGTTTTAAACTTCTTGCGGCCTCCCGCCTAGCGGGAGGCCGCGTTTCCTTTGGAGCCAGTCCCGTTGAAAACCGCGCGCCGCTATCTCGCCTTCAGCGCGATAGGATATTGACGCCCCTCCTTTTTTTCCTTAAAATAGGCCTTAGCTTTTCGGAATTTACCTTACGAGAAGGGAGTGTGTTCCATGCGCCGGACGGCCTCGACCTACGGGCTTACATGAGCGGTCTTTAGCGATGCACGTGGTGCATTTGGCTGTCGCGTCAGTCTGGGCATGGAAGGCGCAAGGTAGTTTTTCGCGTACCCTTCACACCTTCTTGCCGTGCCGGAAGCCGGCAAGGACTTTTTCAGCGCCTGTTCCCGGCTGCGCCTGAACAGCAACATTCTGCAAGTTTTGCGTCGATTTTGCTATGGAAGGGCAAACCGTTCATCCTTGGGACGGCGTCTCTTCGCAGGGCATGTCGCGTTGAAATTAAGATTGAGGAGTGGGGGTAGACGGGGTCAAAACGGGTCCGACGACAGCCCGGCTTGCTCCTTCCCGTCTGCCTCTGCTCCTCTTCCCTCTATATTATACAGAAAGGCTGTACTGCAATCCAGCACAGCCTCTTTTTCCGGCGTCATTCTCAGAGCGGACAAAAGAAAGCCCGCCTTGAGGCGGGCCTCTGCGTTGTGCGGTGGGCGCCGCGCCCACGGCTCAGCGAAGTCCCAGGTGCTTTCTGAAGAACGCCTCCATCTCTCGATAGAAGTCGAAGCGGTTCTCCTCGTTGTGGAAGCCGTGGCCCTCGTTGTCCTTCACCATATACACCACGTCCTTGCCCGCCTTGCGGACGGCCTCGACGATCTGGTCCGACTCCGCCTTGTTCACCCGCGGGTCGTTGGCTCCCTGCGCCACGAAGAGCGGTATCTGGATCTGCTCCGCGTGGAACACCGGGGACACCGCCGTCAGCAGTTCCCTGTCCTTCTCCGGGTCGCCGATCTCCTCGTACTCCATCTCGCGGAAGGGCTCCCAATAGGGGGGGATGCTCTCCAACAGCGTGAAGATGTTGGACGGCCCCACGTAGCTCACCGCGCAGGCGTACAGGTCCGGCGTGAACGTTGCCCCGGCCAGCGCCGAGTACCCGCCGTAACTGCCGCCGTAGATTGCCAGGCGCTTCCGGTCCGCCACACCCTGCGCCACCGCCCACTCCACGCCGTCGGTCACATCGTCCTGCATCCCGCGGCCCCATTGCTTGAAGCCCGCCTGCCAGAACGCCTTGCCATAGCCCGTGGAGCCGCGGAAGTTCACCTGCAGCACCGCCGCGCCCCGGTTGGCCAGGAACTGCGCCTCGGAGTCGAAGCCCCACACATCCCGAGCGCTGGGCCCACCGTGCGGGATGATCACCAGCGGCAGGTCGCGCGACGCCACGCCCAGCGGCAGCGTCAGGTAGCCATGGAGGGTCAGGCCGTCTCGGGACTTAAAGGTGATGGGCTCCATCGGGGCCATCTGCTCCTCCTTCAGCCAGGGGGACAGGTCTGCCAGCTTCGACAGGGAGTTGTCCTTGCGGTCGTAGAGATAGTACGCCCCGCGCGTCCGGTCCCCATAGACCCGCACGATGACCCGCCGCTCGTCGTCGTCCATGTCCGTCACGGCCACCTCATGGCCGGGAAAGAAGGATTCCAGCGTCCTTTGCAGCTCCGCACGGTCCCCGTCAAAGAAGTGGTAGTGCCCCCGGTCCGTCACATAGGTGACGCCGGTGATGACCTTGCGCTTCTTCGAGTGCAGGATGCTCCCCACGTCCACCTCCGGGTGTTCGAACACCAGGTCAAGGGTCTTGTTCGCCTCGGGATCAAAGGTGTAGACGGCGGTTTTGTCGCGGCTGAGGTTCGACTCCACGTAGAGCAGCCTGTTGTCGTAGGCGAAGATCAGCGGGACGAAGGTCTCGCGGAAGTTCGTCGTGATGAGCACGCGGAAGTCCTCCTCCTCCGTCGTGCGGTACAACAGGCTGGCGTTCACCCCGTCCGTGGCGTAGGCGGCGCGGAGCCTGCCGTCGTGGTCGGTCATCCAGCCGGTGATGTTCCCTGGGTTCTCCGCCACCTGGGTCAGCTCACCCGTGGCAATGTCGCAGCGGAACACGTCGAACACCTCCGGGTCGCGGCGGTTCAGCTCGATGAGCATATGCTCCGGGTCGTCCTCCAGGTCGTCCAGCACGCCCGCGCGCACCCCCTCAAACGGCGTGAGGTCCCGCGCCTCCCCGCCCCCGGCGTCCACGACGTAGAGGTGATAGTTCTCATCACCGCCACTGTCCTGAACGTAGACGATGCGGCCGTTCCCCTTCCAGAAGAAGCCCGCGATGTCCCGCTCCGTGGCGGAGGTGACACGCCGCTCATCCCCCGTGGCCAGGTCACGAACCGTGACGTTCATTCGCCGCTCCCAGGGCTTGGCGAAGGCCAGCTTCGTCCCGTCCGGCGAGATGGCGTAGGACGCAGTGTCCGGGTTGCGGAAGAAGTCCTCCATCGGCAGCAGCGGAGGCCGTGGGGCCTCTGCCGGCGCAGGGCGCGAGGCTGTCGCAGAAGCGGCTGCAGGCGCTTGCTTCGCCACAAACTCTTAAGCACAGGCCCCCGCCAGCGGCAGGGAAAAACTCAGAAAAAGCACAAAGGCCAGAAGTTCATATCGCATGAAAAGACCTCCTGATGAGAAAACGTTTATCATGTACAATATAATCTAGCGCAAAGGTTGGGTTTTGCCATTCGCCGTTATGCGTAGTTGTGGCGTAGGGGCGAAGGCGGAGCCGTCAATCCGGCGAGGGAGGAAATAAAATGGACATCAAGAAGAGAGCAATGGAGCTGAACGACTATGCCGTAAACATCCGGCATGAGCTGCACGCGCACCCGGAGCTGAGTTTCGACCTGCCATTCACCGAGGGCGTCGTCGTTCGGGAGCTGGAGGCGATGGGGGTCACAAACATCCGTCGCGGCATCGGCGGGGGGCATGGCGTCACGGCCGACCTTGTGGGGACGAAGCCGGGGAAGGTGTTGGCCTTGCGCGCGGACATGGACGCGCTGCCCATCCGTGAGGAGACGGGGCTGCCTTTCGCCTCGGACAACGGCTGTATGCACGCCTGCGGGCATGACGCCCACACCGCCATGCTGCTGGCCACGGCAAAACTCCTCAGCGGAGCCAAAGATGAGCTGAAGGGGACGGTGCGTTTCATCTTTCAGCCCTCGGAGGAGCCCGCCAACGGCGCGGCGGTCATGGTGAAGGACGGCGCGCTGGAGGGCGTGGACCGCATCATCGGCCTCCACACCGGCAACCTTTGGGCCGGGCTTAAGGCGGGGCAGATCGGCTGGAAGGTGGGGCCCTTCATGGCCGCCACAACAACCTTCAACGTAGAGCTTCAGGGCAAGAGCGCCCACGGCGCCACGCCCCATCTGGCGGTGGACACCATCACGATGGCGGCCCAGATCATCTGCCAGCTTCAGCTCATCGTGAGCCGCGAGATGAACCCCTTTGACCCCAGGGTTCTCACCGTCGGGCGCATTGAGGGCGGCACCACCACCAACATCGTGGCGGACGCCTGCCGCTTCTGCGGCGTGATCCGCTCCTTCAGCACGGAGAACAGCACATTCATGAAGGAGCGCATCGTCCAGACCGTCGAGCAGGCCGCGGCCTCCATGCGCGGCACGGGGACTATCACCTTCTCCAGCGATCTGCCCCCCGTCGTCAACGACGAGGCTCTGACGCTCAAGATGCGCGACATCATCCGCGCGGAGCTGGGCACGGAGTTTGAGCATGAGATCGCCATGCCCACCACCGGTGCGGAGGACTTCGCCGAGTACACAAAGACCATCCCCGGCGCGTTCTTCTATCACTGTTCCACCTTTGGAGATGAACGCGACCGACCGCATCACAACGCGCATTTCATGCTCAATGAGGCCGTGCTGTGGACCGGCGTGGCCTCATTGGCCGCCTTCGCCCTGGAGTGGCAGAGATAATAGGGAGTTGACATCACGTCCTCCGGTCCCTGTGTTGGAGCCGGAGGACATTCCTGGGACGCCATTACGTAAAAGGAGAGAAAAAATGTTAAGAGAAATATATCATACGCTTTTGCCGCTTTCCGTGCGCACGAAATTGAATCTAGGCAACAGATTAAAAAGGTCTTCAGTCAAAATGGTGAAGACCAAGAAAGTTGCTGTTTCAGAGACAAGCATTTTAGACTATAAATTCTTGATGGTATCAGATGTCAATGAAATAGATCCAGTCTCTCTGGAAGCGCGAAGCGGAACTTTGACTTTGGAAGCCCCCCTTATGTCTATTTTGGATAAGAGATGCTGTTTTTTAGACGTGGGAGCTAATATCGGT
>JAFUYV010000188.1 GCA_017476945.1 Fretibacterium sp. | reverse complement strand
GCGGGTGCTCCTGCTGCTGACCCTGCGGGGGATATTTCTCCTCATGGAACGGGCCGCCTCCGCGCTGAGGGCCGTCCGCCTCCGAGCGCCGGGGCTGAGGGGGATGTTAAAATGGCGGGCCTTCGCCTGCGTTGCGGCGTCGTCGCTGCTTCAGGGCTCGGACCGCTCGGAGCGCATGATGATGGCCCTTCGCTGCCGGGGCGGGCTTGCCGGATTCTGTCAGACACCGCCGCTGGCCTGGCGCGAGCGGGACACGGCGCTCTGCCTCCTCGTCGCCGGGGACATCGCCGCGCTGGTGTGGCTGGCGTTGAACGGGAGCTTCCTAGGATGAGCCCCCTGCTGGAAGTTCGCGCCCTCCGCTACGTCTACCCGGACGGGCATGAGGCGCTGCGGGGCGTGTCGCTCTCGCTGGGGGCCGGGGAGCGCGTGGCCCTCGTGGGGGCCAACGGGTCCGGAAAGTCCACTCTGCTGCTCCACCTGGCGGGAGCACTGCCCGCGCCGGAGAACGGCGTTTTTCTGCATGGCGGCCCCGCGGGGCCGGAGCGCCTGCGGAAGTCCGTCGGCCTGATCTTTCAGGAGCCCGACGATCAGCTTCTGATGCCTCAGGTGCTTGAGGACGTGGCCTTTGGCCTGGTGGCGCGCGGCGTGCCGGCGAAGGAGGCACGGACGCGGGCGCGGGCGGTGCTGGAGTCTCTGGGGGCGGGGCGCCTGGCGGAGCGTCCGCCGCACCGTCTCTCCGGGGGAGAGAAACGACTGGCGGCGCTGGCGGGGATACTGGTGATGGAGCCGGAGGTGCTGGTGCTGGACGAGCCCACGGCGGCGCTGGACCCACGGGCCCGGCGACGGGTGATCGAGCTGCTGCGGTCCATGGAGCGGGAGACGGCGGTGCTCCTCGCGACGCACGACCTGGACATGGCGCTGGACACCTGCGCGCGGGCGGTCATCCTGCACGAGGGGCGAGTCGCGGCGGAGGGGGCGCTGCCTGGCCTGTTCCGCGACGCCGAGCTGCTGGAGCGCGTTGGCCTGGAGCTGCCGTTGCGGTACGCCCGGTAGACTCCCCCGCGCTCAGCGCTTCTCCGTCAACTCTTTATAGAGAAGGCTGGGCTGGATGCCGCGGTTATTCTGATACTTGCCGCTTCGGTACAGGTCGTAATCGCCCGCGATGGTGTGATAATAGATCTGGCAGATTTCCACCCCCGCGTAGATGCGGACGGGCTGGACGCAGAATATCTCCAGCGTCCAGTACCCCGCAAAGCCGATGTCCCCAAATCCGGCCGTGACGTGAATACAGAGTCCAAGGCGTCCTGTGGACGAGCGGCCCTCCAGCATGGGGATGTATTTCTCCGTCCGCGTGTACTCCCTCGTGCGGCCAAGGTAGAGCCGCCCCGGCGCGAGGGTGAGTCCCTCCGGAGGAATGAAGAGGCTCTCCGTCTCATGGGGTGTCTTCATGTCCAGGACGCCATCCTTATACACCATCAGCTCATCGTGCAGCGAGAGGTTGTAGCTGTTGGGGTTGACCCTCCGCTCGTCGAAGGGGTCAATCACAATGCCTCCCCGGCCTACTTCCCGCACGATCTCCTTTCCAGAGAGGATCATGAGGCAAAACTCCTTTCAAGTATTTAAGTCTCACGGCGACGCCTGTTCAAGTATTTAAGTCTCGCGGCGACGCCTGCAAGGGGTTTCAGGGGGCTTGCCCCCTGGGCTTCAATCCGAGCCTCGCGGCGACGCCTGCATCCGAGTCTCGCGCCGTCGCCTGAAAACACATTCACGTCTCGCGGCGGTGTCCGGGCCCGCGCGGCGGGCAAAAGGGCCGTAAAACTATTATAATAAAAAAGAAGTATAAAATTCATGGAGAGGCGGAAAAAGGCCATGAAAGAGAAAAAGAACCTGACGGTGAGGGAGGTGCGGCAGCTCCCCAAGGACTCGTCCTTCAGCGTGCTGGGCGTCGTGTCGCGTCTCATCCGCAAGAAGGACAGGAACGACAAGCCCTTCTGGGACATCGCGCTCACGGATGGCTCCGGGGAGCTGGAGGGAAAAATCTGGAGCAACTCAAACTGGTGGAGCCTTCAGGGCGGCGAGAGGTTCCCCATCGACCCGCTCGACGAGAAGGGGCCAAACTTCGAGGGCGCCACCGTGGGGCTCCAGGGCAAGGTGGTGGAGTTTCGCGACCAGGCACAGTATAATTTCAACGATGTCTACTACGTTGATCAGGAGAAATACCCGCCCCACGGCTTCGTGCGGCGCTCCCCGCTGACGGACGAGCGGATGGAGGCCGATTTCCGGGCGCTGATCGCGGAGGTCCGTGACCCGCTCAAGACTTTTCTGGAGAACGTCTTTTTTAAACATGGGCTCTGGAAGGAGTTCAAGACCTGGCCCGCGGCGGTCTCCCTCCATCACGCCTATGTCGGAGGCCTGCTGGAGCACTCCCTGTCCGTGGCGGAGGGGGCGCGGGCCCTGGTGGAGCACTACCTCTCTCAGGGAATGACGGTGGACAGGGACCTCGTCGTCGCCGGTGCGCTGCTGCACGACCTGGGTAAGCTGGAGGCCTACGCCCTGACGCCCGTGCCGCAGATGACGGTTCAGGGCAACGTGCTGGAGCACATCGTCATGGGCTATCACCGACTCATGACCTTGGCCGCTCAGGAGGGCCTTGATCAGAACGTCGCCCTCGCGCTGGGGCACATCATCGTCAGCCACCATGGCCGCCGCGAGTATGGCTCCCCCGTCCTGCCGGCGACGCCGGAGGCCATGATCGTTTCAGCGGTGGATGACCTGGACTTCAAGCTGTCCTTCTGGCGCAGCCAGATCGAGGGGCTCGACGCGCGGCATGTGCTCACAGATTACCTGCCGCTGCTGGAACGTCGCCTGTGGCGAGGGATCGCCGCTGTCCCCTCAGCCTCGGACACGGCCGCCAATGAGCTGTAACCTGACCTTATCTCAGGACCATGACGGCCGGAGGCTGGACCGCACCCTCCGCTCCCTCTGGCCGGAGGTCCCCCTCTCCGCCATCATGAGGGCGCTGAGGAAGGGCGAGGTCCGTCTGAACTCGGCCCGCGTCCGGGAGCCAGGCACCCGCGTCAGCGCGGGGCAGTCGCTCTACGTCCCCTGGGAGGCCCCCGGCACCCCCTCGGAGGAGCGCCCCGCCCGCCGCGGGACCGTTCCCATCCTCTGGCGGGGGGAGCGCGCCCTTATCGTCAATAAGCCGGCGGACCTGCTCGTCCAGCCGGACGTCAAGGGCGGCGACAGCGTCATCACGCGGGTGTGGGCCATGATGGAGGGCGAGGCCGCGTCCGGGAGCCATTCCCCGGGTTACCGTCCGGCGGCCGTCCACCGCCTTGACCGGAACACCACGGGCGTCCTGGCCGTGGCGCTGCGGGGAGACGCGCTCCGGGCGCTGGAGGCCCTGTTTAAGGAACGGCGCGTGAGCAAGCGCTACCTGGCCATCGTGGTGGGGTGCGCGCCGGACAGTTCAAAATTAAAGTCTCACGGCGACGCCTGGGAGGTCGACGCCCCTCTGCTGAAGGATGCGGAGGCCAACATCGTTCGGGTCTCCCGCGAGGGGCAGAGTGCCCGGACCCGCTGCCGCCGTCTGGCAGGCGGCGGCGAGCTGTCCCTGATGTCCGTGGAGCTCCTGACGGGGCGGACGCACCAGGCCCGCGTGCATCTGGCGCACATTGGCTGTCCCATCCTGGGCGACCGGAAGTATGGCAGCTTTGAGGCCAACCGCCGGTGGAAGGGGCAGGCAAAGCGACCGATGCTCCACGCCTTTGAGCTGGAGTTCCCCGCCAGCCTCCCCCCGGCGTTGTCGGAGCTGGCCGGGCGCACCTTCCGCGCCCCCCTGCCGGAGGATATGCAAAAGATCATCGAGGGAATGGGTAACGACGTCCTGCGGCTCGAGGTTGGCCAGGTCTGATATGATATAGGCTGTCGCGTTCAGCGCTACGCGAATGGAGGTGTGTGGTGAATGAAGCCATTACATGATGAGGCGGTAGACGCAGGGCGGGGAACACGGCTCGCGCCCCTTTTCCTGCGGCTGGCGCTGGCGCTGGCCGTTTCCGCCGTTTTGTACTTCGCGGTGGACCAGTGGACAATGAGCGTTTGGAACAATGAGGAGTCCCTTATTATACGCGTGCTGGAGGCGGGGCCGGAGACGCCTGTGTCCGGCGAGACGGAGCAGAGCTTCCCCATGCTTCAGCGTACGCTGCGCGTCCTCGTCCTCACGGGCGAACAACGGGGCATCACGGGGGACATCACGGCTGTGCGGTTGGCGGGGAGCGGCGTCGAGATCCTGCCCGGCTGGCGGTACCTCCTTGTGATGGACACGTTCGAGGACGGGGAGGTGCAGTACTCCGTCGCGGATGCCTACCGCATCCCCTCGCTCATCGCCTTCATCGCCGCCGTCTGCCTGCTGCTCATCGCGTTCACGGGCTGGAGGGGCTTCTGGGCCCTGCTGGGGCTGGCGGCCTCCATCTCCGTGCTGATTGGGGTCATGATCCCCTTGGTGGTTCGGGGTTGGCCCCCGGTTCCGGTGGCGCTCGCCTCGGTGCTGGTCCTCTCCAGCGTGACGGTCCTCTGCGTCGTGCGGCATCCGCGCTATCGTCCCGCGGCCCTGTTGGGCAGCCTGGGGGGGATGTGCTGCGGCTTCCTGTTCGGGGCGCTGATGGTCACCCTCTGGCAGCTCACGGGGCTGGCGGGAGAGGGCTCGGCGCTCCTGGCCTCGACCCTGCCGGGCATCGATATGCGGGGCATCCTGCTGTCCGCGGTCCTCGTGGGGGCCATCGGGGCGGTGCTCGACGTGGGGATATCCGTCACCGCGTCCTTGTCGGAGCTCGTGGATTATGACCCGGATATCCCCCTCCGCCGCCTCTGGCTGGCGGGCGTCAACGTCGGGGGCGAGGTGCTGGGCAGCATGATCAACACCCTTATCCTGGCCTATCTGGGGAGCTCCCTGCCCATGGCGATCCTCATCAGCAGCGCCGGGGTGGACGTCCTGGGCCTCCTCAACGACCCCTACATTGGTCAGGAGATCGTTCAAAGCCTTGCGGGGACGACGGGGCTGCTGCTGACAATTCCGGTGACGGCCCTCGTGTTCGTCGCGCAGGAGGCCCTGGCGCGGCGCAGAGGGGCCCGGCAAGGGGAGGCTGGCGCATGAGCGCTGGTGTCAAAGCGGCTATTGATATCGGCAGCAACTCCATCAAGCTGCGGGTCGGGCGTCTTGAGGAAGGGCAGGTGTCGGTCCTGCTGGACACGACCGAGGTCGTCAAGTTGGGGCGCGGCTTCAACGAGGCCCGTTGTCCCCGCATCCTCGACGAGACGATGGAGAACGCCGTGCGGGCCGTGACGGAGATGGTGGCCCGCGCGCGGGAGATAGGGGCCGACATCCATCTGGTGGGGACGATGGCACTGCGTCAGGCCGTGAACGCAGGGGACTTTCTGCGCCGGATACGCGAGGCGGCGGGCCTGGAGGTACGCATCCTCTCCGGGGAGGAGGAGGCGCTCTACTCTTGGATGGGGGCTGTCGCGGGAACGGAGGAGTGCCCCCCCGGCGGCCTCGTGATGTTCGACACGGGGGGCGGCAGCACGGAGTTCGTCTTTGGCCGCGGGGAGAAGATCGACAAGATACAGAGCGTGCCCGTCGGGGCCGTCTCCCTCTCGGAGCGGTTCTTCAGCGACGGCATCGTCCGGCGGGCGGCCCTGGACGCCGCGATGGAATATGTCGCCGCCCTGCTGAGGGAAAACGGCGTCGCGCGGTGCGACCCGGCCGCCGCCCCCTCCGTTGTGGGGCTGGGAGGTGGGGTCGTCGCGATGGCCTCCGTCAAGAGCGGGAAGGAGCCCTTTATCCCGGTGAACCTGCACGGCGCGGTGCTGACGCAGAAGGACATCGTGCGGCAGATGCGGCTCTACGCATCCCTCACGCTGGAGGAACGCCGGAACGTCATCGGGCTCCCGCCGTCGCGCGCGGACGTCATCCTGGGAAGCGCGTGCATCGTCCTCTGCATTTTGAGGGCGCTGGACGTTTCCTCCTGCACCATCAGCATCAACGGCCTGCGCCACGGCGTCCTGATGGAGATGTTCGCGGAGTCCCCGGCCTGACACTCCGGGACGGTGAGCCGGACCTCGCAGAACGGGCGCAGTCATAGCCCCGGAGGTGCTATAATAAATACATAACAAGCTGAGCGGCAATGATCGAATGATCGAGGTGCGTAAGTCCGAGCTGGGTTCGGGCGTGCGCATCTTTTTTTGTGCTCAAGACAGGCAGGGTGAACAGATTTGGAAAACGCGAATGTCTTTTTGGAACGGGAGCCGGTGGGAAAGTTGATGGCGAAGTACGCGATCCCCTGTGTCATCTCCCTTTTGGTGGCGGCGCTGTACAACATCGTGGATCAGATATTCATCGCCAACGCGGACTACCTCGGCTCGCACGGCAACGCGGCGAACACGGTGGTGTTCCCGCTGACGGTGGTGGCCCTGGCGGTGGCGGTCATGATCGGGGACGGGTGCTGCACGGTGGTGAGCATCAGCCTCGGCGCGCGCGATGAAAAGCGCGCAAGGGACTGCGTGGGCAGCGCCGTCGTGCTGTCCGTGCTCAGTGGGCTCGTCATCACGGCGCTCTACTTTCTGTGCCGGGCCTCCCTGCTGACGCTCTTTGGTGGCCGCGTCAACGAGGAAACCTTTCAGATGGCGCAGGAGTACTTCATCTGGATCACAGCGGGCATCCCTTTTTACGTCTTCGGGCAGGCGATGAACCCCATCATCCGCTCCGACGGCAGCCCGAAGTTCGCGATGGCCTCGACCCTGGCCGGGGCCGTGCTGAACATCGTCCTCGACCCCGTGTTCATCTTTCTCTTCCATTGGGGCATGATGGGCGCGGCCGTGGCCACCGTGCTGGGTCAGGTGCTCACCGCAGCGCTGTCCGCCGGGTATCTGTGCCGCATGAGGACCATGCGCCTGACGCGGGGGAGCTTCGCCCTTCACCCCGCCCTGATGCGGCAGTATCTGCCGCTGGGGATATGCAGCTTTCTCTCGCAGATATCCCTCGTGGCGTCGATGGCGGCCGTCAACAACATGGTTCACCGCTACGGGGCTCTCGACCCCGTCTTTGGCCAGGCGGAGTTCGCGCAGATCCCCATGGCGGTCATCGGCATCGTGATGAAGTTCTTTCAAATCGTCATCTCCATCGTGGTGGGCATGGCCGCGGGGTGCATCCCCATCGTTGGCTTTAACGTCGGGGCCGGGCGAAAGGACCGCGCGCGCACGATCCTCACCCGCCTGCTGATGGCCGAGGCGCTGGTGGGCGCCGCGGCGCTCCTCATCGTGGAGTTCCTGCCCGCGCAGATCACGGCGCTCTTCGGCGCGGCGTCGGAGAGCGTACATTACAGCCGGTTCGCGGTCCACTGCTTCCGCGTCTACCTTTGCATGGTGGTGTTCGCCTGCGTGAACAAGGCAGCCTTCATCTTCCTTCAGTCGCTGGGGCGGCCGTGGGTCTCCACGGGGCTCTCGATGGTCCGCGAGGTGGTGTTTGGCGTAGGGCTGACGATCCTCATGCCCCTGCTGCCTGTGGCGGGCCGGGCGTGGGGGCTGGAGGGCGTGCTGTGGTCCATGCCCGTCTCCGACGCGCTGACTTTTGTGATCTCCCTGGCCGTCATCGTCATGGCCTACCGTGAACTGAAGGCCTGTTGATGGCGGCAATTTGCGTGTGAGGTCCCGGCCTGCGGGGCCTCACACCCTCCTGAACGCCGTGCCGTACATGATGACCTCCGCCGCGCCGCCGGCGACCTGGGGCGTGGCGATGCGGACGGCGTAGACCCCGTCGGCCCCCAGCCCTTCCGCCATCTCCAACATCCGCCCCTTCGCCAGCTCGACCCCCTCGCGCATCATGTCCGAGTACGTCTTCAGCTCGCCGCCCACCGTCGCGTTGCGCACCGTCGCGCCCATGTCCCGCGCAAGGTTCCGGCTGAGGCAGCTCGTCCCGTAGACGAAGCCCAGCTCCTGTGTCCCGGAGGGGGGGAAGGCCCCCGTTGAGATGACGAGGCTCATGACCGCGCCCCCTCCCCGGCGGAACGGAGCGCTGCCACCGCCGCCCGCAGCTCCTCTGGCTGAAGGACCTCAATGTCCTCCGCGTGGCGGGCCGCCCATCGGGCGATGCCGTCCAGCTCATCAAGTCTCACGGAGAGGATGCGCGCGCCGCTGCCGTCGTCGCTGGGCAGCACGGTCTGGGTCATGTTCCAGCTTATCGTGCTCAGCTCCGGCGCCAGGGCCGCCGACACCTTCAGCCGGACCGCGTAGGCGGAGGTCTGTGCCGGAAGTCCTCCCGCGGCCATGGCCTGGGGGAAGTTAATAACGACGGGTGGGACGATTGCCCCCGCGGGGCCGGCGGGCTCAGGCTTCTTTCGCCTCCCCATGAGCAGACGCAAGAGGCCCAGCAGGGGACGGAGGAGCGCCGCGGCGATGAGGGCGAGGATGGCGGTGGTCACGTAGAAGCCGTACTTTGACCAGCGATACTCCCAAGCGCCCTGCCAGGGTTCCCGCGACTCGCGGGGGAGGTCCGCCAGGCGGGCAATCTCCGCGCGGACGATGGGGAGGTCATGCTCCTCGTTGAAGAGCTGGGGCACGCAGCGCGCGGGGAGCTCCTCCATCACCCAGCGCAGCTCGGCGGAGGAGAGCCCGCAGGCCAGCTTCCGGGCCCCCGGCGTGAGGTTACGCGCCATCCATGTGAGGGCCTTCAGCGACTCCTCCGTGGGGGGAAACTGCGCCAGGACGTCCCTGGGGAACGAGGCGTAAATGTCGAAATAGCCGTCCTCCCCCGCGAGGCCGAACCACGTCCGTATCTGCGCGAGGCTGTTCCAGCGGAGCATGTCCACGAACCACTCGAACCTGTCCGGCGAGGTGTCGCGGATGAGCGTCCCGAAGTGGGTGAGCAGCTCGTCGTAGTCCCGCTCGTTGGACAGGAAGGGCACGGGGTCGCCGTCCCTCACGCCGATGCTGGTGACGGCGTGGGCCATGCGCTCGGAGAAAACCAGGCGCGCGATGTCGGTGAGCCCCTCGCTCAGGGCGGCGATGCGGGGGTCCCTGGCGAGGCGCTCCGCCTGCTCGCCCATCTCCTGCACCCGTCTCAGCGCGGCGAGGTAGTTGTCCAGCACGAAGGGCTCCATCTTGTCCCAATAGACCTCAGGGACCTGCTCGCGGTACATCGTCTGGTTCATGGCGTTGAGCTGCTGGCGCGCCTCGGCCTTCGCCTCCTCGGAGAGAGAGTAGAAATCGTAGAGGCTCCAGGCCATCATGCCCCAGCCGATGATGGGGATACCCATCCCGACGATCTTTCCCAGCGAGTGCTTGGCGATCTTCTTGCCGACGCTCCGGGCCGCGTGGGCCGCCAGCTTCTTCTTGACGTAGTACGTCAGGAGTCCAACGCCCAGCGCGGCCTTGAGCCCTCCGCCGGCGGTCTCCATCAGCAGGTCGGGGTATTTGTCGCGCAGGGTGCCGTGGACGATCGTCATGATGGCCCGCTCGTTGTCCTGGACGACGCGGGCATGGATCTCGCGGACCCCGGCCCGCACCATGGGATTTCGCGCGTTGGCGAGCAGATACGCGCTCACTTCGTTGAAGAAGCTGCGCACCTCCTCCTGGAGCGAGAGTCCGAACTCCGCCTCAATGCCGCCCAGGAACGCCTCCTGCACAGGGGTGAACTTGAAGTTGACCGCGTTCTGGATGTCCTCGCTCAGCTCCTCGCTGGCGGCCATCTGGATGGCGGCGGTGCCGGCCATGAGGTCCTTCGTCTGCTCCTCGAAAGCGGCGTTCACGGTGCGTTCAAGTTTCCGGGCCATATTCCCGGCCCGCCAATGCTCCCGGTACAGCCGCAGGAAGCTGGCCTTTGAAATGCGGAGGGCCCGGCGGAGACGGGCCTGATCCTCTGTGCCGATGTCGCCGGAGAACTCGGAAAACGCCCTCTCCAGGTCCGCGTTTCGCTCCTCCTCCGTCCGCACCAGCCCCTCGATTTGAAGGCCCGACTGCTCCGTCTGTCCGGCGGGCCCCTCGCCGGCCGCGAGACAGGCACGGCACAGGACGGCCATCAACGCCAGCATCACCAGCAAACTCCAACCATGACGTCGTTCCATAAAACATCCCCCGCATCCTGCCGCCTTGATTTACGGAAAATTATACCTCTATTGGTTCTCCGCCGTCTTGAGGTACAATAACCCTATATTGCCGCGGGGCGTGAAGGGGGCGGAAGCGATGCAGGCGGCTTCGAATATGGTGAGGCACGCGATCCTGATGATGGCGGGGACGTTTTTGAGCCGCGTGCTGGGGCTGGTGCGCGAGGTCGTGGTGGCGGCCTTCTTCGGCGCGACGCGCAGCATGGACGCCTTCAACGTCGCCTATACCCTGGCCAACCTGGCCCGCCAGCTTTTGGCGGAGGGGGCGCTGTCCGCGGCCTTCGTGCCCGTCTTCTCAAAGGCGCTTCAGAAGGACCGAGGCCATGCCCTCAGGCTGGCGCGGGGCGCGATGACCGTCCTGCTCCTCGCTTCGTCGGCCGTGACCCTTCTGGGCATTTGGGGGGCTCCGTTCCTGACCCGCGTCATGGCTCCAGGCTTTGCCCCGGAGACGGCGGCCCTCGCGTCCAGCCTGACGCGCTGGATGTTCCCCTTCCTGATCCTCATCTCCCTTGCCGCCCTGGTGATGGGAGAGCTCAACAGCCTTGGCTCCTTCTTCGTCCCGGCTCTGGCCCCCGCGTTCAGCAACCTCGCCTTCATCCTCACGGCCCCGCCCTTCGCGGCGCGCTGGGGCGTGTATGGGCTGGCGCTCTCCGTGCTGTGCGGCGGCGCGGCGCATCTCCTCACCCAATGGGTCTGGAGCGCCCGCATGGGGGCGACGCTCTATCCGACGCGGCCCGACCTTCGGGATCCTGGCCTGCGGAAGATGATGGCCCTGTTCCTGCCCTACGCGGCGGGGCTCTCGTTGAACCAGGTCAACCCGGTCGTCAGCCGGATGCTGGGCTCGTTCCTTCAGGAGGGCAGCATCTCCGTCCTGAACTACTCCAACCGCATCCTCCAGCTTCCCCTGGGCCTCTTTGTGATCGCCATCTCTCAGGCCGTCCTGCCGCAGCTTTCCCGCGCTCAGGACCCGGAGGACTTCGCCGCCACGCTACGCCAGGCGCTCCGCTTCGCGCTCTTCATCGTCCTCCCCGCCTCGCTTGGGCTCATCCTCATCTCCAGCCCCTTTGTCCACCTGGTCTTCGTCCGGGGGGAATTCAACGCCTGGGCCTGGGAGGCCACGTCCTC
>JAFUYV010000187.1 GCA_017476945.1 Fretibacterium sp. | reverse complement strand
CCGCTGATTTCTATTTTATGATATCTTATCTATCGAAAAATTGTGAGGGGGCTCACCGCTTTGAAGAGAAGAAAAAATAATTCAAAAAATACCTCATGGAACGCACTGATCCTTTCGTTCTGCCTGGCAGCGGCGTTGGGCGGGGCATGGCTTTGCCTTCTGTACACCGCGTTGTCCCGCGGGGAGGAGCCCCCGCTGCGGCCCGTGCCTCAGGGCCGCGAGGCTACGGCGCTCCCGGAGGCCGCCCAGCCCCTTCTCGCTCACCCTGAACCCGCACAGCTCCTGGCCGAGGTGGCAGAAGTTCCTCCGTCTCAGCCTGCGCAAAATTCTCCGTCTGATGAAAAGCGCAAGGCACACGTAACGACCGGCAAGGTCTCCAATGAGGTCTCCAATGGCAAAAGCGCCCCCGCTTCCCGGCCGCGTTCCCCCACGCCGGCCGCGCCGGAGAGGAGGCTGAACTTGTCGGCTTACAGGGTCCGGGCGCACCGCTCGGAGGGCGAGGCCCTTTTGCCGGAGGACACAAGCCTGTCTGTAAAGGACCTGAACAGACAGCAGACGGCCGGCGGCGGAGAGAAAAAGGGCTTCGACGGGGGGAACAGCATTATCGGAGACCTTTATCGCGGAGGCCGGCGTCTCGTTGACTCCATGGACGCGGCCACGCTCAACGCGACCCGGCACGTCCTGGGCGACATCGCCAGGCCGGATAAGGCAAAACTCCGCCCCGGGGGAGGCGGAGTCCGGCTCAACATTGAGATCCCCCCGGAGAGCGTCAGGCTTGGCAGGTGACACGCCGGTTCGCCCCCAAGGATACAGAACAACGCCGCCTCAGCGCCTCTTTTCCTATGACTCCTGATAAATCTGAAGGACGACCTCGACGAGCTTGTAGACGTCCGGCTTCAGGACGTGATGGATGTTGAGCTGCTCCGCGCGGTCCAGCAGGTCCTTCACCATGATGGAGGAGAAAAGGATCACCGGCATCTTCTCCGTGCGGGGGTCGGCGCGCAGGTTTTCCACCAGCGTGATGCCGTCCATAATCGGCATCTCGATATCCGAGACCAGCAGGTCGAAGTTCTCGCTCTTGTTCAGCAAAAGGTCGCGGGCCTCCGCGCCATCCTTGACAGGGTACACGCTGGTGAACCCGGACTGCTGGAGGACGTCGCACGTCTGCTGGCGAAGCAGCGGGGAGTCATCTGCCACGAGGATGTGGAACCCTTCCACGTTCCCCACCTGGGAGTGATAGGAGTCGATCTTGGACTTGTCGAACATATGCTTGGCCACGGCCGGGGCCGTATCCTGGATGATGGCCTCGTAGTCCAGGAGCACGATGTTGCGTTCGTCCTTCCTGATGATGTAGAGCACCCACTTCAGCGAGACCCCTCGCATTTTTGAAGCGTCCAGGTCGTCGGCGTTGACCTGGCGGATGCGCTCCACGCCGTCCACCAGGAAGCCCAGTTGAAGGTCGTTGAACTCCACAATCATTACCTTGGTCTGCTCCATGGGAACCGGCGACTGGATGCCCAGAAAGACCCTCAGGTCGATCAGCGGCATCGTCGTCCCCCGGATGGTGGTGATCCCGACGAACGCCGGCGCTGCGGATGGGATGGGGCGGCAGCCCGTCCAGCGCAGGATTTCGCGCACCTTGTTGACGTTGATGGCAAAGGCGTCGTTGCCCAGCATGAAGATGACGACCTCCCATTTCTTGCTCGCCGTTGCAACGGTCTTGCTCTCCAGCTTATCTATCTTGCTCATCTTCCGCTCCCCCATTCTCGCTCGTGTCCCGGGGCCTTGTGACAAATCAAAACCCCTCCGTCTTTTCTTTTACATAAATTATAACAAAACGCCCGGAAGATAGATATTCCGAAGGCTGAAGTTCGCCAGGCCGGGATTGTGCTCCGCCGCCCTCGTCCACCACGCGCGCGCTTCCCTGATATAATGAATATACCTGTTCGAGACAAGGGGAGGACGTGAGGATGCGGCTTTTTAAGTTGATAACCATTTTGGCCCTGACGTCGGCATTGGCTGTATATGCCGAGGGGGCTGTCAGCGATACCCTGCCGGATAAGGCGACCCTGTCCGCCAACAGGATGCGCTTCGACTCACAGACAGGGGACTTCCTTGCGGACGGGAATGTTACCATTGCCGCGGGAGGTTTGACCGTCGCGGCCCCACGGGGCACAGGCAACATCGAGCGGCGTGAGGTCCTTTTCGATGAGGGGATCGCCGCGTCCGGCGACTGGATGGGCGACCCGGTGAGCTTGAAGGCTGGGAAGCTCGCACTGTCCTTTGCGGAGGATCCAACCTGCCGTTTTCAGGAGGGTGTCAAGGGCGGGGTGGGAGCAATGAGCCTCGACGCGGACCGCCTGACCCTCATTGGGCTAGGGGGGCTCGCCAATAACTCCGCAGGAAGCCGCCAGACAAAATTCTGGCTTGTGAAGGTCCGCAGCCTGGAGGACCGCTCAAAGGGTATCACCTTTGGCGCGGACACGGTGGAGGGCGTCCTTCGCGATGGAGAGCTCCACACGCTGACGGCGGACAAGGGGGTCTGGCTGCGTGGAAGGCCCAAAAAGGGAGAGGAGGCCGTGAACCTGCGGGGCAATCACGCGCTTTATTCTCTGGACCGGGGCAGCGTCGTTCTCAGCGGCAACGTCTCCGCCGTGCAGGGGGGGCGGACGCTGAGGTCCAATTCTATTGTCTACTTCCCTGAGCAGAACCGTGTCGAGGCCATAGGCGGCGTCCCTGGCCGCAGCGCCTCTCCTAACGAGAGCACGGGGCGGGCGGAGATCACCATCGATCTATCCCGCGAGAAGCTCAAAAAAACTGCTCCCGCGAAGGAGAAAGAGCCCTCGTCGAAGAAGGCGAAAGCGCCGGCACAGAAGGGCGGCCGCAAATGAGCGGGGACGGCATGGCGTTGAGGGCTCAGGGGATCCGCAAGGAGTATGATGGGCGGCTTGTCGTCTCTGGCGTCAGCCTCGAGGTCCAGCCCGGCGAGGTCGTGGGCCTTCTCGGCCCTAACGGGGCGGGGAAGACGACATCATTCTATATGATTGTTGGTCTCGTGCGTCCCGACGCGGGGAGCATCTTCATCGGGGACCGGGACGTGACCCGCCTCCCGGTCTACGCGCGGGCACGGGTGGGGATCGGCTACCTTCCTCAGGAGGCCTCAGTGTTCCGCAGCCTCACCGTTCGCGAGAACATCGACCTGGTGTGGGAGGAGATGGGGCAGGATAAGTCCGCGACGGACGAGCTTTTGGAGCAATTTGGCATCACGCATATCGCCAACACAAAAGGTTACGCGCTCTCCGGCGGCGAGCGCCGGCGCGTGGAGATCGCGCGGGCCCTGACCCTGAAGCCGCGCTTTATTCTCCTGGATGAGCCTTTCAGCGGCATCGACCCCATCGCGGTGAGCGACATCCAGGGCATGATCCACACGCTGAAGGACCAGGGCTATGGCGTGCTCATCACGGACCACAACGTCCGCGAGACGCTCTCCATCACGGACCGGACTTACCTGATTCACGACGGGAAAATCTTCCTGGACGGCTCGCCTGAGGTCGTGGCAAAGAACCCCCTGGCGCGCAAGTTCTACCTGGGGGATCACTTCGAGTGGTGAGAGAGCCATGGAGCACCGCGGGTATCTTGAAGCCTTCGCGGAAATTT
>JAFUYV010000022.1 GCA_017476945.1 Fretibacterium sp. | reverse complement strand
GTGTTGTTCGCGGCGGGGAAGCGGAATGGTCTCCCCATGAGGCGCGTTGCGCAGGCCCCCTTCTTCGTACTGCGGGGGGCAGGGATGCCGGCCGTGCTTCTGGAGACAGGCTTCGTCACGAACGCCACGGAGGCCAAGCTCCTGGCCCATCAGGGCTACCGGCAGAGGATTGCTCAGGCGATGGCCGCGGGGATTGAGAGTTATCTGAAATAAAAACTATTTGAGACAGGGTGATAGGCATGGCACGTCGAAGTCCCTACCGGGATGAGTACGAGGAGATGGTGGAGCGGCAGCAGCGCCGCCCCCGCAGGGAACGTCAGGAGCAGAAGCGGGGGACGCCTTTGCTTCTTAAGTGTTTCTCCTGGCTGGGGGTTATCCTGCTTTGTTTCGTGCTGGGATACCTAGGCACGAACATATTGATGGAAGGGCTCAACAAAAAACTGCTCCTGAAGCCGGAGAATCGCGTTGAGGGACAAGCGGACCTGAACGCGCTGGAGGAGGCTGAGCGCTCCCGGGCGGCGGCGCCGGAGAGTGGTGAGAATGTCCAGCAGGTTGGGCTTATGCTCTACTATGTCAAAGGCGATACCGTGGTTGAGGAGAAGCGCAACTTTGTCGCCCGCACGAAGGAGGACAACATCAAGGACGCGCTGAACGCCGTGCTTTCCCTGAGCGGAGTTCCCGGCCTGGAGCAGGTCAAGCTGCTGCACGTGTTCCGCAACGCCGAGACGGCCTTTCTGGACCTGTCCTCGCCCTTCGTCTCGGCCCTTTCCTCGCTGGGCCAGCGCAAGAGCCTGCTCCTGCTCACGGGGATCGTCCGCACGATGCAGGATAATTTCTCTCCCGTCACCCAGGTGAGGTTCCTCATTGACTCCAAAACGCCAGCGTCGGGCGGGGTGGTGGACCTGACCGTGCCCTGGAAGATGCCCTCCCGTTCCTGAGGAGGCGGCACGCCGTGTTCTTTGAGCGCCTGGTCCTGGCGACGGGCAATCGCGGAAAGTACAGGGAGTTCGCGGCCATGCTGCCCGGCGACCTGGTTGGGGAACTGGTGTTCGCGCCGGAGCTGACCCGCCTCGTGGTGGAGGAGACGGGGGAGAGCTACGTGGAAAACGCGCTCCTGAAGGCCCGCGCCTGGGCCAGGGCCTCGGGGCTGCCGAGCCTGGCGGACGACAGCGGCCTGGAGGTGGCCGCCCTGGATGGCGCGCCGGGGGTACATTCCGCCCGCGCGGTTCCCGGGGACGACAGCGCGCGCAATGCCTGGCTCCTGTCGGAGCTGGAGGGCAGGGAGGACAGGACGGCACGCTTCGTGGCGGCTCTGGCCCTTGTCATCCCAGGGAGGAGGGAGTTCGTCTGCGAGGGGGAGTGCCCTGGGCACATCGCCGGCGCCCCGTCGGGTTCCGGCGGGTTTGGTTACGACCCCCTCTTCATCCCCGACGGCTTTGAAGCCTCCTTCGCGGACATCCCGGCGGAGGTGAAGAACGTCGTCTCACACCGCGCCGCCGCCCTGCGGACAATGATTGGAATTTTGGGGCGGGAATTGAAGGAATAAAGGAAGAAAGAGTGCCGTTTGCGCCCCTTTATATGATACAATAACGAACTGTAGTCTCATGCGGGGCTCGAACTGAAATTGTCCTTGATTATGAGTGCAGGATTGCGGAAGACGGGAGGAATTTTGGGTGCGTGTTTTGTTCTCGGCGTTACATATCGTCATCGCCATTTTGTTGATGGTCGCTGTCCTGGCGCAGCAGCGCAAACAGGGCGGCTTCTCCGGCGTGTTCGGGGGGGGCACACAGGCTGATTCTGGCCAGTGGCAGCGCTTTTCCGGCATGACGAAGGTGACGGTCGTTCTGGCGGCCGCCTTCATGATCACATCGGTCTGCCTCGTCCTTTTAAGCTAGGGGGTGCCTTTGGAGTGTTGAACTCCCTTAAGGATGTGGCGGCCTTCAAGGTCGAGGGAGGGCGTTTCCTGAGCGCCACCCACGAGGAAATCCGCTCGGGCGCGACGACGGATATCTACTTCGTCAACACGCGCGACGTTCTGGGCTCCATGGGGATGTTGGACACCCCCGTGACTGCGGAGATATTCACCCGTTCCACGGGGCTCTTTGCCGGCATGAGAGAGGTTATGGAGCTCCTGCGCGGCCTTCCCATCCAGGTGGAGGCGCTCCCTGAGGGCGAGCCCTTCTCCCCGAAGGAAACGGTGGTGCGTATCCGCGGTCCCTACGGCGCGTTTGGCGTCTTTGAGACGACCCTGCTGGGCATCCTGTCCAGCTCCTGTGCATGGGCCACGTCGGCCCGCGAGTGCGTGGATGCGGCGGCGGGAAAACCGGTGCTCTGTTTCGGGGCCCGGCATCTTCATCCTGCGGTGGCGCCGGTCATGGAGTCCATTGCGGTTCAGGTGGGACACTGCGCGGGGGCGAGCTGCATCCTGGGCGCGAAGCTGTGCGGCCGGGAGCCCTCCGGGACGATCCCTCATGCGGCGGTCCTGATCGTGGGGGACACGCTGAAGCTGGCCCAGGCCTACGACAGCGTGTTGCCGGACGGGATAGGCCGCATCTTCCTTGTGGACACGTTCCACGACGAGTGCGAGGAGGCTCTGCGTCTGGCGGAGGCGCTGAAGGATCGCCTGGACGCCGTTCGCCTGGACACCCCGGGCGAGCGCGGCGGCGTGACCGCGGAGCTGGTGCGCGAGGTGCGCTGGCGTTTGGATCAGGCAGGCTTTAAAGGTGTAAAGATCGTGGTCTCCGGCGGGCTGAACCCCGGGCGTATCGCGGAGCTGTCCGCGGTGGGCGCGGATGTGTTTGGCGTGGGGAGCTACATTGCCCACGCGGTCCCTATGGATATGACGATGGACCTGAAGGAGATCGACGGCAAGCCGCTGGCGAAGCGCGGAAGGCTGCCGGGAATACTTGAAAATAAACGCCTGGTTCGTATACAATAGGAACTCATGAGGCTTGCGTGGCGGCCGTGATGCGTGCGCGTCCTTTTCTCTCCTGGCTGGGCCCCCCTGCCACAGGTCCGAAGGGGAGAGGAAAGTATGAGTGCGTTGGGTGTTGCGCGTGTCCTTCGTGGAGTTTATATAACGATATAAGCATAACGGCCCCGTCCCGCGGGGCGATGTTGAGGAGGAAAAAAGATGGTGGGCAGCAGTTCCTACCTGGTCAAGCCGGAGCAGGTGGAGAGAAAGTGGTATGTTGTTGACGCGACGGACAGGCCTATTGGCCGTCTGGCGGCGGCGGTCGCCCGTATCTTGACGGGCAAGAACAAGCCGACGTACACCCCGCATGTGGATATGGGAGATTACGTGATCATCGTGAACGCGGAGAAGGTCAGGATGACGGGGCACAAGGCCTCCCAGTCCCACTGGCACTACCATACGGGGCATCCGGGCGGCTACCGTGCCATTCCGTGGAGCCGGCTGCTTGAGGATAAGCCGGAGTTTTTGTTTGAGCACGTCGTGCGGGGAATGCTCCCCAAGAATCGTCTGAAGTACGCGAGTAAGCTCAAGGTCTACGCGGGCCCCAGCCATCCCCATGCGGCTCAGGCTCCTGAGACGCTTGACATCTAGTCTTTGAACAGGAGGATATCCGATGGACAGCACTTTCAGTTGGGGAACCGGCCGCCGCAAGAACGCCCTGGCCCGCGTCAGACTTTGTCCGGGCAGCGGCGAGCTGAAGATCAATGACCGCACGGTGGAGGAGTACTTCCCGCGTATGGTATGGCAGGCTCAGGTGATGCAGTCCCTGAAGGTTGCAGGCCTGGAGGGCAAGGTTGATGTGTTCGTCAACGCCTCCGGCGGCGGCCTCACCGGTCAGGCCGGTGCGGTGCGAATGGGCATCGCCCGTGCCCTCATCAAGATGAACCCGGACCTGCGTCCCGCCCTGAAGAAGGAGGGACTGCTGACCCGCGACCCGCGCATGGTCGAGCGCAATAAGTTCGTTCAGAAGGGCGCCCGCGGAAAGAGGCAGTTCTCGAAGCGTTAACCTGCGGAGCCTCTTTCGCGCGGCGGCATCGGAAGGAAATTCGGGAAAAACAAAAGGGGGTGCCTTGGGGCATCCCCTTCTTTGTTGCGGTTATAGGTTACCGGGCGGACTGTCCGGGTTTTGACGCTCCTTCAATAGCCACGCCGTTCCTTATGAGAAACGCCTCGACCTCGGCGTTGGAATGGGCGGCAAGCCCTTCCCTGTATTTTGCTATGGCCTCCTGGACCTTGCCTCCCCTGTAAAGCCTGTTGCCCTCGCGGAAGAGGTCATTGGCAGCCTTGGTGGCCTTCTGGTCGCGCAGAATAGCCTCCAGCGTCCCCAGCCAGGTCCTCAGAGCCTCATCGTCCGGCGACATGGCCAAGGCCTTGCGGTAGAACGCCGCGGCCTCGTCAAGACGCCTTTGGAGGTACAGCGTATCTCCCGTGCGCACGAGGCGCGCTGCGTCGGCCCGAGTGCCAAAGCCCAGGTCATCGGGGCCCCGTACAGGCGCTGTCAGGACGACGGTCTTCTCAAGCTCCTCGATGCGGTCCTGCGCGCCCGGCGTCTCCCACATCTTCTGGCTCTCCCGGTACTTTTGCAGGGCTTCGGCGTCACTCCCCTTGCGCTCCAGCTTCATGCCCTCGTCGTAAAGGCGCGCGGCCTGTTTCTGACGCCGGGACACGACGTTCCGCAGTTCTTCAATGTGCTGTTTCAGGGCGCTGTCCGGGTTGCTCATGACGCTGGCGCTGTAGTGGTTGATGGCCTCCTGAAGCTGGCCCCCTCGCTCCAGGGCGCTGCCCTCTCCAGCGTACTTGTCCGCGTCGGCGATGAGGGCCAGACGGCTCCGGATGCGCTCCATGCGGTTCGCGATCGCGTCCGAGGAGACCACAGCCAGGGCCTGCCCGTAGTATTCCAACGCCTCTTCGTAGAGCCCCTCCTGGTCGTAGGCGGAGGCGGTGTCCCGCAACCATCTTGCCTTCTGGCGCAAAATGCGGTCCGCGTCAGTCTCCCTCTCCGTCTCCCGGATTGTCCGCTCACCCTCTGGCGTGGGCCACACCACTTGGGCCAGGCGATAGCCCTTCAGTGCATCGTCGTAGAGCCCCTGCGATCGCTGTTCCCCGGCCTTCCGTCGAAGGTCCTCGCCCCTGAGATAGCGGGCGTAGTTTGAGGCCATGGACTTGACGCCGTTCGTGATCTCTGGATCCCTTGGCGCAGCGGCCTGAGCCCCCTCCGCCAGCGACACCGCCTCGGCGTATTTTTTCTCTCCCCAAAGAGCTTGAGCCCGCTGCCAGTCCTGCCACGCCTGTTTGCTCCGCGCGGATTCCTCGAAGGTGGAGCGGGGCAGGAGCACGCTGATGACGCCCTCGCCCTTCCCCATGAGGACGCCGGCGGCGTTGAAGGCCTTGACGGTGATCTCCGCCTCGCCCGTCTCACTGCGCTGGATCAGAAGGTCCTGGGCATCCTGGCTGAGGATGGCGGTGGCGGCGTCGGCCATCCAGACGAAGGTGTGTTTCCCGTTAAACGAGGGCTTGAGTGCCGCCCTGAGGTGAATAGGGCGTCCGGTGGGAAGCATCCCGGAATCGGAATCCTTCCGGTCAAGTGGATTCCACAACAGGACGGGTTCCGGGATGACAGAGATGTCGATGCCGAACTCGCTGGGGCTGAGCGTCCGTTCAATCGTGCCCAGGGAGGCGCCGCTCCCATCCCGAACGGTCGCCGTGACCTGGATGGGAGAGGTATCAATGGGGGTGAAGGCGCACTCATATCCCCCTGCTCTCAGCAGGATGGGCTTGACGTTGCCGCTGACAGCCCACTCGATGACCGCGTTCGTCGGGATGGAGGAGGGGTCGGGCGAGAGGACGAACTCCGCTCCGACGTGAGCCTCGGGCTCCTGAAGAAAACGCGGTGCCGGAAAGCCCGGCGGACAGAACAACGCCGTCAGCAATGCGGCACAAAGAAGGACGGACAGATGCTTTTTCAGAGACATTTGAAAGACCTCCTCCATATCATACAGATGAACTCTCTTCATTATTATACCGAATGGCCCGCGCGTATCCGCCCCGTGCCCTCGATGAAGGTTCCGATGACGGATGCGTGGATGAAGCCATGTTCCCTCGCGCAGTCCAGAAGCTCTGCGGCCCTGTCCGGGGCGACGGCCATCAGCAGTCCACCGGATGTCTGTGCGTCAAAGAGCATATCAAGGTCGGCAGGGAGAAAGCTCCCCTCGACATCGACCTGCCCCTCGTAGGCGGCGCGGTTGCGGTACGCCCCCTCCGGCACCAGGCCCATGTCCGCCAGCTCCTTGACGCCGGGGAGAACGGGAATGGCGTCCAGGGAGAGGCGGCAGTCTACCGTCCCCTCGCTGAGCATATCCAAAATGTGCCCCGCGAGGCCAAAGCCGGTCACGTCCGTGCCGGCGTGAACGGCCTGGTGGAGGGCATCGGACATATGCAGGGGAAGGTCGTTGAGCGTTGTCATCCATCGGACGGCCTCCGTGCGCGTCTCCTCTCGTGCAAGCATATCCGCCTTGATCGCCGTGGCCGCGATGCCCGTCCCAATGGGCTTCGTCAGCACCAGCTTATCACCCGGCCGCCCGCCGACCGTCCTCCAGATCGCGTCACGCTCAACCTCGCCGTAGACCACGAGGCCGTACTTGGGCTCATCGTCCTGGACGCTGTGCCCTCCGACCAGGAAGGCCCCCGCCGCGCGAGTACGGTCGAAGCCTCCCTCAAGGATGCGCTTGAGGACGTCGAGGCCCAGGGCCTTTGTGGGGAACCCCACGACGTTCAGCGCCACGATGGGCCTGCCGCCCATGGCGAAGACGTCGCTGATGGAGTTTGCCGCCGCGATCTGCCCCCAGTCGTAGGGGTCGTCAACGATGGGCGTAATGAAGTCCACCGTGAGGATGCCGATGCGCCGCTCGTCCAGCGTCCAGAGGGCAGCGTCCTCCCCACCGCTCCAGGCCGCCAGAACCCGCTCGCTCTCCGCCTGCGGGATATCCGCCAAAACTTGAGCAAGGTCCGCCGGACCTATCTTGGCCGCTCACCCGCTGGTGTGCGACATCTCCGTCAGACGTTTTTTGGCCGCCTGTGTGCCGCTGCCGCAGCAGCCCGTCTCACCGCAGGACATCGTCGCAGAGGTTGGCGCTCAGGAGGCGCCCAAGCTGCTGAGTGTCCCCGCCGGTGCACAGGGGAAGGAGGAGCATCAATTTGACCATCAACGCCTCGCGGGTCATGTCGTGGGCGGACAGGACGCCGAGGTCCACCGCCCTGTGCCCCACCTCATAGGTATCGAGGTCCACGCCGCCGAACAGCGCCTGCGCCCTCATGATGAAGGGGATGCCGGAGGAGATGCCGCGCCGGATGGAGTGCAGAAGCTCCCCCCCAGGGACGCCGCCCAGCCCGTAGCCCTCAAGGACGACAGCGCGAGGCCCCGTCTCGATCACCGCGTCCAGCAGGCGGGCCTCCATGCCAGGGAAGAGGGGGACAAGCGCGACACGGCGCTCCAATTCGGGAGAAGGTCCCCAGAGGATTCCCTCTGAAAATTTTGGCGTCTGGGCGTTGAGCCAGGCGATCTGGTGCGTGCCCTTATCCTTCATCTCTCCTAAAAGGGGATAGTCCACGCTGACAAAGGCGCGCCGGTGGCGGGTGTCCGCCTTGGCGGCCCGCACCCCGTGGATGAGCGTGCCGCCGAAAGCGATGGACACCCCGCGGCGACGGTACATCGCAAGCTGCATCGCGAACTGCACGGCGGCGAAGAGGTTGTCCGGGGCATCGCTGTCCGAGTCCCCGGCGGGGAGCATGGAGCCTGTCGCCACGACGGGAAGGGGAACGTCGTGCAAAAGGTAGGAGAGGGCCGCGGCGGTCCAGGCCAGGGTGTCGGTCCCATGCAGCAGAATCGCTGCGTCGCACGTCGGGGCGCGGGAACGGATTTGTTCCGCCATGAGGAGCCAATCGGCGGGTTGCATGTCCGTGCTGTCCCGGGACATGAGGTTCACGACCTCGATGTCGTGGTCGAACCCCATCAACTCCGGACAGAGGCGGAGCAGGCCGTCGCCCGTCAGTCCCGGCCTCAGCCCTTCCTCTGAGGGGATGGAGGCGATCGTCCCGCCGGTGGAGAAAAGAATGAGCTTCATAACAAACCCTCCAGTTCGAGGTTTGGGGATCACCCCTCATAAGTTTACACTGTTATTTTGGAGATTGACAAGTTTTTTTGTGGCGGTATAATATACAGCGTTGTGGTGAGTTGGCCGAGAGGCTGAAGGCACTCGCCTGCTAAGCGAGTATAGGGGCTAAAACCTCTATCGAGAGTTCGAATCTCTCACTCACCGCCAGGTTTTCTCAATGTAAGGTGCGGCAGTAGCTCAGCTGGATAGAGCGAAGGCCTACGGAGCCTTAGGTCGTGGGTTCGAATCCTGCCTGCCGCGCCAATGTCAATTCCACGCAGCGTCGCGTGTGTTTACAGCTCTGCCTGAGGGCAGGGCTGTTTTGTCTGAATTTCAGCTCAAGAGCGCCTTCATATCGGGCAATTCCGCGTAAGCGGCCCGCCAAAACCAGAGGCCACAAGCCGGGGCCGTCATGGCGGATCTGTTGCGTTCCTCGCCCTCCAGGAGCCCGCTCAGCCAGGATATGGGGCGCTGGCCCCGCGCCACGGCGTCCACGTTTCCCACGATGATGCGCACCATATTCATCAGGAACGACGGCGCGCGCACCGTCAGGACGCTCATAGCTCCCCAGCGCTGGAGGCGGACCCTGTCCAGGGTGCGCACGCTTCGATCCGGGCATTCCCCCGTCCGGCAGAAGGCCCGGAAGTCATGTTCCCCCTCCAGCAGGCGGCACGCGCCCCGGGCCAGTTCCACATCCCAATCCGCCTTGCGCCACCAGACACGACCGTTCAGGTGCGGCGGGCAGACCCAGCCGTGCCACACGAAGTAGCGGTACTCCCGCCACAACGCGCTGCGCCGCGCGTTGAAACCGGCCGCTACGGGGAAAACCCTGACGACCCTCACGTCCTCCGGCAGGTAGAAGTTCACGGCCAGGCGCAACCGCTCGGGGGCCCATTCCTTCTCAAGGTCAAAGGAGGCGACCTGTCCCAGCGCGTGAACCCCCTTGTCCGTCCGTCCGGCCCCTGTGACCTTGACGGGGGAGGAGGAGAGCCTTGAGAGCGCCTCCTCCAGAACCTGCTGGATGCCCAGCGCCTCCCCATGTTCCTCCGCCGGGGGCTGACACTGTGATGGCCATGGATGGCCGGGCGCAGCGTCAGGCGCATGGGGGCGCCGCTCTTGGTGCTGCGACGGCCATGGATGGCCTAGTGCAGCGTCAGGCGCAGGGATGCGCCGCTCTTGGTGCTGCGACGGCCACGGATGGCCTAGTGCAGCGTCAGGCGCAGGGATGCGCCGCTCTTGACGCTGCCACCCTGAGTAGTTCCCGCCCATGTAGGCGACTTGGGCCGCGTACCTGAAAGAACCCTGCATGGGAATGTGCGGCGCAGGCTACTCTGCGGCCACGGCTCCCTCCATCATGGGCAACGCCTGTTGCATGGGGAAGCCCTGCCCCGCGCCCTGAGGGGAGTCGTCTCCCTGCCAGAGGATCGCCAGGCCAAACCACGTCATCACCAGAGCCACCAGCGGGTTCAGCCAGTTCATGAAGCAGTAGGGCAGGTAGTCCAGCGTCGCCACGCCCAGGACGGAGCTGACGTAGACGCCGCAGGTGTTCCACGGCATGAGTACAGAGGTCATGGTGCCGCTGTCCTCCAGCGAGCGGGAGAGCATCACCGGCGCCAGCTTCCGGCCATTCCAGCTCCGTTCCTCAAAGGCGCGGCGGAACATACGCCCCGGCACGATGATGGAGAGGTACTGCTCGCTGAGGAAGACGTTGGCGATGAAGGCGGAGGCCAGCACCGACGCCACCATGCCGAAGACGGTCTTGACATGGCGCATCAGGGCCTCCAGGAGGACCTCAAGAAAGCCGCAGACCTCCATGATGCCCCCAAGGGAGAGGGCCACTACGATGAGGCAGATCGTCTCCAACATGGAGGTCATACCGCCGCGGGTAAAGAGCTGCGTCAGAAGCCCGCCGACGCTGGAGAACACCTCCGGCGTCACGGACAGGGCCGCAGAGCCCTCCGGAAAGGCGAAGGCGAACGCGCCCGCCGCCTCGTTCACCGCCTGGGCCGTCGCAGCCTCCGCGAAGGTCCCCAGGTGCGCCGGGACGTAGCCGGAGAAGAGAACGTTCATGGCCTCCTGCGCCGTGGAACCCCGCGCCAGGGAAAGGGCCAGCCCGCCAAAGATGCCCGCGGCCACGCCAGGGATGGCGGGGACCTTCAGGCTGGCGCAGAGCAGGATGATGGCCGGGGGGATGAACCCCCAAAACGATATGGGGAACTCCGCGCGCATCATGCTCTGGATGAGGGCTATGCGGCCGCCGTCCGAGCCCTGGGCGGTGTTCCCCATCATCATGGCGATGGCGGCGGTGATCAGCAGCGTGGGGACGGTGGTCCACATCATGGCCCGCACGTGGTCAAAGAGCTCATTGCCCGCCACGGCGGGGGCGAGGTTCGTCGTGTCCGAGAGGGGCGATATCTTGTCGCCGAAGTACGCCCCAGAGATGATGAAGCCCGCCGAGATGGGCAAGGGCAGCCCCAGCCCGGCGCTGATGCCGATGAGGGCCACGCCCACAGTGCTGCTTGTAGTCCAGCAGCAGCCCGTGGCGAGGGCCACGACCACGCTGATCAGTAGCGCGGCCAGGTAGAAGTAGCGTGGGTTCATAACCTCCAGACCATAGTAGATCATCGTGGCGACGACGCCGCTCTGTATCCATGACCCGACAAGGCAGCCCACTAGCACCAGGATGAGGATCGCCTGGATGGAGACCTGGATGGCGCCGCAAATGCCGCGCTCCAGCTCCGCCCAGGAGCGTTTGAGCCGGAACATGCCCACCATCGCGGCGAACACGGTGGCGAACAAGAGCGGGACCTGGGCTGGAAGCCCCAGGCCAAAACGAGTTCCAGGCTCCAGCTCAACGCTCACAACGCCAAACGTGACGATGAACGCGCTCCCCAGAAGGACGAAAAAGGAAAGGGACAACCCCGGACGACGCGGCATCTTTGCCATGTCAACATTCCCCCCACACCAAAGATGGATGTTACAAAAACCAAACAATGGCTTCGACTATTCCCGGTTGTCCTTTAGCGCGAGAGGAATGGTTTGCGTATTGGTATTCCCCGGCTTACTGCGAAGTCAGGGAAATTTTAGGACATTCTGAGAAAAAATCAAGGGGCGCGCGGGCAGACGCCGCGCTCGTTACCGCCCTGTGAAGGGGGTTCTGCGGCCGGTGCCGTCCACGCCGAACTTTCTGTCCAGGGCGCGGTTGTCGCCGGGGGTGGTGAAATAGCCGTCCCGCACGGTCTGAGGCTGCCCCATCTCCAGCAGGCGTCCCACGGTGACGAAGGTATAATCCCTCTCCTGAAGGGCCTCTACGACCTCCCGCAGCAGCAGGGCCGTCCCCTTGGGGACCCGGTTGGCGTGGAACAGCAGGATGGCCCCTGGCCGGACCCTTGAGGCTATCCGGCGTCCTTCCCGGCGGGCGCGTTTGGGGCTGCGGTTGTCGCCCGCCTCCGCCGCGACGTCCCATTGGATGATCCGCAGGCCCATCTCCGCGAGGCTGTGCAGCGCGGGCTCGGAGCTGCGGCCGTAGGGCAGGCGGAAGAGCCGGGGCACGGGCGGGATGTCCGGAGCCGCCTCCCCCGCCTCACGGGCGGCGCGCAGCGCATCCTCCCGCAGAAGTTCGTACTGGGCCTGGGTCCACAGCACCTGGGCGGATAATCCCTCCGGGGAGAGCAGGGCGCAGTTCCCGTGGCTCCAAGCGTGGTTGCCAATTTCGAACAGGGGTTCCGTCATGAGCAGCCACACCCTCCGGGCGTGCGTCCTCATCCACTTCCCCCCCATGAACAGCGTGGCGGGGATGCGGCGCTGGCGCAGAAAGTTCAGCGCCTCCATGTCACAGCCGGTGGTCACGGTGTCCAGTTCGCAGAGGTCGAAGGTCAGCGCCACGGCTTTCTCCCCCTCCGGCAAGGCTACCCGGCGAATGATCCCCTCGTCCTTGCGGGGAGCGAGCCGCACGACGGGCTCCCGGCGCTCCGGCGGAGTGGACACATTGGGCAGAGCTCGGCGCTGGTCCATCTTATCCGGCGTCCAGGCGTCCCTCCCTGGGGCCAGGCCCCAGGCCGCGGCCTGAAGCAGTGTCAGCAAAAAAACAGGAAAAAATATTTGACTTATCCTATTCATTTCTCGGCCTCCCTCTCCCGGTCCCAACGCTCCAGGACGAACAGAAAATACGTCACCGCCAGCAGATCTGAGCATCCGCCGGGGCTGATGTAGCGGGCGATAAAGTCCTGGTCCATGACCTCAAGGGCCTCCCGCCCCTCCTGCGTCAGGACGCCGCCGGCGGCGATGACCTCCCGTGCGCGGGCGCGGGCATACTCCGCCGCTTCGGCGTTGTGACGCGAGAGAATGTTGGTGTCCGCCGTCTCGGCTATAAGGTGGAGGAGCGTCTGGACCAGCGCGTCGTTTACGGAGGGGGTCTTCGCTGGGAGGGGCAAGAGGGGCCTGTCCTCCTGAGCTTCAATCATGAGCATGAGCCGCCGAAAAACGGGCAGAGAGATTTGCCTTACGGTGCGGAAGCCGCTCTCCGCCTCGCCGCGGATACCCGTGCAGCCGTACTGAAGGTACGTTCGTTCTCCCTTCGTCAGCGGCCTGGCGTCTCCGCGCAACGGGCTTCCCGCCGGGTCCCGGAGGCGGGCAAGTTCCTCCCCGCACAGACCCCGGCACATCTCCGCGGCAAGCGGTGCCAGCGCGTCCGCGTTCAGGGGGCCTTTCCCGAACTGCCAGCCTGCGCAGCCGCAGAGCAGCCCCAGGGAGAATATCTCGCCTTTGTGGGTGTTGACGCCGTGGGTGGCCTCGAACATCCGGGCCTCGGCCTCACGGCCCGCCCTGCGGAGCTCCGGCCACATCGCGCGGGGCGAGGTGGAGTCCCTGAAGGATGCCCCCGCCCGCGTCATGGCGTCGAAGGCGGAATGAAGCGCCGCCGTGCTGGACATGAAGGTGAAGAAGTCCATGTCCCTGTGCGCGCCACAGTTGGCGCGGTCAACCAGCCCGGGCTTGGGGGTGGCGGAGACCTCGTACAACATGGCCTCCAGCGCGAAGGAGGCGATCCTGTGAAGTCCAGCTTCCTCGTTTCCCATGCTCCGGCGACGCCCCTTTCTTTCGGCCCCTTCGAAATTTTATTCTACCATATAGTTATTTCAAATTTCTGATAGAATGAAATAGGATGAAAGGCCAGCGTTTGATGCCCGCCAGCCACGCGGGTGGAGGGTGGGCGTGTCCGTCCTCTGCCTCCTGTCGAGCATCGCGGGCGAGAACCCTCAAGGCTCTGGAGTACGTGCCGCGGCAGCGGAGGCGTGCGAGCCTCTGGTGACCAATTGACCTGCTGACCTGCGCGTGTACAGGGCAGGCCATCCCCACGCGCAGGTCTTGTGAAAGGGGCAATGATGCATGTCCGATTACACGATATCCCGGGTTCATCCGTCCGATGGGCGGGGCAACAGGGCGGTTGGACGGCTGCTGGAGGCGGAGGGCATCCGCCGGGACGGCAATCTTGATTACACCTGCGCGATGTTTGACGAAGACCTCAACGCCATCGCCACGGGGAGCTGTTTCGGAAACACGCTGCGCTGCATGGCGGTGAGCCATGAACACCAGGGCGAGGGGCTGATGAACGAGATCGTCACGCACCTCGTCCAGCGTCAGTTCGAGCGCGGCTGCTTCCACCTCTTCCTTTATACCAAGTGTAGTGCCGCCAGGTTCTTCCGCGATCTGGGCTTCTACGAGATCGTGCGGATAGAGGACGCGGAGGACCCCGCGGGCGGCATCGTCTTTATGGAGAACAAGCGGACGGGGTTTCAGGACTACCTGAGGGCGCTGGAGGGCCCCCGCTCCGGCGCTCCGGGCTCCGCCGCGGTGGTCATGAACGCCAACCCCTTCACCCTGGGACATCAACATCTTGTTGAGAGGGCCTCCGCTGAAAGCGGTGCGGTCCATCTGTTCGTGCTCAGCGAGGATGCCTCCCTTGTCCCCTTCAGCGTGCGAAAAAGGCTCGTCCTGGAGGGGACGAACCACCTGAAGAACGTCATTGTCCACGACAGTGGCCCCTACATCATCAGCGGCGCGACGTTCCCCAGCTACTTCCAGAGGGATGAGGCGGCCGTCATCAGGAGCCACGCAAGCCTTGACCTGGCGGTGTTCGTCAAGATCGCGGCCGTGCTGGGCATCGGTGCGCGCTACGTGGGCGAGGAGCCGCAAAGCCTCGTTACCGGCATTTACAATCAGCTCATGGCCCGGAGCCTCCCTGAGCACGGCATCCGCTGTGTGATCGTCCCAAGGAAGAAACAGGGGGGCGAGGTCATCAGCGCGTCGACGGCCCGCCAGGCTATCAGGGCCGGAGATCTGGAAAGACTGAAGGCCCTCGTCCCCCCGTCAACCTGCGCTTATTTCGCCAGCGATGAGGCGCGGCCGGTCATCGAACGTATCCGGGCCGCGGACGATGTTGTGCATTACTGACGGCCTCGCGCAGGCGGTTTCGGTGGGGGCTGACGCGATGCAGGGGACGGAGGTCTCCCTGGCCGGGATGCTGGAGTGCCGGGAGCGGCGGGCGGCGCTTCAGGCGAGGCTGCTGGCGGAGTACCGTTGCCCGCTGGTCTCTTTCTCAATGAACATCCCCGGGCCGGTCAAGACGAACCGAGAAATTCGTGCCGCCTTTGAGCGGGGAAAGACCACCCTGCTGGAAAGTCTGTCCCAGCAAAATTTGTTGATCAGGGCACAGGAGGAGAGCCATCGCGCAACGGGGGATGAGCTCATCCTCGCTGTTGCGGCCCCGACGGCGGGAGGGGCCTTACATCTGAAAGCGCTCACGACCCAGATCGAGGAGGAACACCCCCTCGGCCGCCTGTTCGATATGGACGTGATTGACGACAGGGGGATAAAGCTCTCGCGTCCTGTCTTCCGCAAATGTCTGATATGTGGACGGCAGGCGCAGGAGTGCGCCCGGTCACGAACGCACTCCGTGGCGGAGCTGCAGGAGGCGGTGAAACGCCTGCTTATCCTTTCAGCTCCGCGATGAGTACGGAGGCGAAGATGAGGACACAGCCGGCCGCGGTCCGCAGCGTGAGCGTCTCCCCCAGCAGGAGGATGCCGAAGAGCAGGCCGAACACGGACTCCAGGCTCATCAGGATGGCGGCGTGGGCGGGGGGCGCGTACCGCTGAGCGCAGGTCTGGATAGCGTAGCTGGCGAAGGTGCAGAAAACAATGGTAAAAGTGAGCTCCGGGAGTCCCTGGGCCTGGAGGCGAAGCGGGCCCTCGAACAGCAGCCCCGCGGCCAGGCACAGCAGGGTGAGCGTCGTGAACTCGACGAAGCTGATGGCGATGGGGTCGCAGTCCGCCCCGTCGCGTCCGTCCGGCCTCTGAGTGTAGTGGCCAATGGCGATGATCTGACCGGCGAAGAGCAGCGCACTGAGGAAGGTGAGGGCGTCGCCGGGGTTGAGCGGGCCCGACGGATCGCTCAGCAGCCCCATTCCCAGGAGGCAAAGAGCGGAGGCGCTGAGGGTTGCCCAACCTGGAAAGGTGTGCCGGAAGCCCCACAGAAGCAGGGGCACCAAAAGGACGTAGGTGGCGGAGATGAAGGCTTGCCGTCCGGCCCCGATGAAGTTGAGCGCCACGGTTTGGACGGCGATGGCGGCGAACAGGATGGTCCCGATGACGGCCCCGGCGCGCAGGTTCTTCCTCCACGTCCTGAGGATGCGCTTGGGGAAGGCGAGCAGGAGCAGAACGGCCCCCGGGCCGAAGCGCAGGAACAGCAGCCAGCAGGGGCTGTAGAGCGAGACAAGCCTCTTCATGGTGACAAAGCTCATGCCCCAGAAGAGGGCGCAGAGCAACAGGGCGAGATCAGCAGTGAGGGTATGCCGCGAGCCCGCGTGGTTCATGGAAGTTCCTCCTTCAAGATGCCTAATAGTATAATCCCACGGGGATTATGCCACATCTCCCGCTTCAGGTCGAACGATAATGAATTTATGATTAACGGCTTGACAAGGGGCGATGGAGGAGTATAATACATTCTGTTGCGCGCCGGAAGGGGCGCAGGGCCGAGGGGCGAGGAGTTAAGAAGTACAGTAATTTCAAGTCTTGAGGCGGTAACTTGACAAAGGATTTACAGGCGAGATATGAAGGGGAGGAGGAGCCTCGAGAGATTGAGGTTATTCCGAGCCTAG
>JAFUYV010000186.1 GCA_017476945.1 Fretibacterium sp. | reverse complement strand
TTTGGATTACCTGAAGCGATGAGACGGAGACGCTTCCTCCTGCAAACGCTCCTGGGGTTGGCGGCCGCCCTTGGCTTCGCAGAAGGGGCCTGCGCGGGGGTCTCCGCCAGCCCGGATGTGGGCAACCTGATCGACATCCAGGAGCGAGGACGGGAGGCTCTGTTCCGGGAGGCCGAACGGTATAATGAGGAGGCACGGCAGCGGGCACAGCAGTCCCAGGGGCTTTTGGGGCAGCTCAACGGCCTGCGCCGGGAGGCCGTTGAGGCGCAGGCACAGGTGGAGCGCCTGGAGAGGGAAGGCGAGCGCCTGAGGGGGCAGGCGGCCGCGTTGGACCAGGATATCGCGGGCATGGGCACGTCGCTGTCCGCCCTCACCGCCCGGCTGCGGGGGCGCGTTGTCGATATGTATAAGTACAGCCCGCGGGAGGGGATGAACATCCTCCTCTCCTCCATGGGGCCTCATGACGCCCTGACGGCGGCCTACATGCTGGGCCGCCTCGTCCGTCAGGACCAGGAGCTTATCCAGGACCTCATGAGGAGGTCCTCGGAGCTGGCGCAATCCCGCGCAGCTCTTGAGGAGAGCCAGGTGCAGGTGCGGAGGCAGGCGGCGGAGCTCAGGGAAAAGCACGCGGAGCTCAACACGGCGGTGCGGAGGACGGACGCCCTTCTGAAGGATATCCGGGGGCAGCAGAGGAAGGCCGAGGCCGCGGCACGGGAGCTCACCCAGGCTCAGAGGGAGCTGGGGGAGCGTATCCTTGCCCTCAGGAGGCAGAGGGGCGGCAGCGGAGGACAGGGCCCCTCTCCTGCAAGCCCCGTCCCAGCCCAGCCCGACGCTCCCCCCCGACAGGTGGAACAGCCCGTCCAGTCCGTCCAGGAAGAAAAACCCGCTCCGACAGCGAGGCGCCCGCAGAGCTACACGTATCTCCCGAAGGGCGCGGCCCTGGAGTGGCCTGTCCGCGGAGCTGTCGCGGTGCCCTTTGGCTCGCGGCTTCACCCCGTGTTCCGGACGAAGATGTTCAACTCTGGCATTGATATCAAGGCCGCGTCCGGGACACCGGTGCGGGCGGCCGGGCCGGGGGAGGTGCTATTCCGGGGATGGCTGCGCGGCTTCGGTCAGGTCGTTATCATCGACCACGGCGGGGAACTTTCCACGGTGTACGCCCACCTGGCCACGACGGCCGTGGAGGAGGGGGACGCCGTCCGGACGGGAAACCTCCTTGGGACGGCGGGGAACAGCGGCACAAACACGGAAGCCGGGCTGCACTTCGAGGTCCGGCGCGGCGGGACGGCGCAAGACCCGCTGAACTATCTCAGGAAGATTTAGCGGGATGTAACGGCACAATTTTGTACGTTTGCGGTATACTTCTGCCGCATGCAGATGAACAGAGGATGGTGGGAGCTCAGTGGAGAAGGAACGGAGATGGAATGGCGGACTGTGGGCGGGGGGCTTGGGACTTCTTGCGGGGTTCGTGATCGGCAGCTTCTTTGTGATGCAGGGCATGGCAGGGGGGATGGCGGGGCCCCGGGGGGGCTTTGCCCCTGTCCCAGCTGAGGCCGCAGAGCTCTCGGACTTCGACCGGGTGTCCCCCTTTAACATCCGCTCCCTCTGGCTTATGCGCCAGGCGAGGTACATCATTGAGAGTTACCAGGTGGACGCTGAGACAAAACCGGCCTCCGAGGAGGACCTCGTGCACGGCGCGGTGAAGGGCATGGTGGAGGCCTGGAAAGACCCCTACACGCGCTTCGTCTCCCCGTCTCAGCTTAAGGACGAGGAGATCGAGATGGAGGGGCGCTACGGCGGCCTCGGCATGTACGTGGGGGACCGGGATGGGCAGATCCTGGTCATCAGCCCGATGGAGGACTCCACGGCGGAGCGCGCGTGGCTGAAGCCGAAGGATCAAATTGTGAAGGTGGACAACGAGGTCGTCATCGGCTGGAACTCGGAGCGCGTGGTGCAGCGCCTTCGGGGGGAGCCGGACACAAAGGTCACCGTCTGGGTGCGCCGCGAGGGCGAGGACGAGCTCCTGAGCTTTGAGGTGACGCGCGAGGTCATCAAGCTCAAGAGCGTTCGCTATCAGATGCTCTCGGACGACATTGGCTACCTCAAGCTCACGCAGTTCAAGCAGAAGACGGACGAGGAGGCCCGGAGCGCCGTCCGGGATATGATGCGTCAGGGGGCCAAGGCCATGGTGCTGGACCTGCGCAACAACGGGGGGGGCCTGCTGGACGCCTCCGTGAAGATCGTGAGCATGTTCGTGAGGGATGGACTCGTCGTCGAGACGCGCGGCCGTGCGGAGAGGGCCAATGAGAAGTACTTTGTTGACCCGTCGCTCTATCTGACCGGTATGCCCATGACCGTCCTGGTCAACGGCGGCAGCGCCAGTGCCTCGGAGATCGTGGCGGGGGCGCTCCTGGACAGGGGACGGGCCGTCCTGGTGGGGGAGAAGAGCTTTGGTAAGGGCTCGGTTCAGACCCTTTTCCCCCTGACGGATGGTTCGGGGCTTTACGTCACCATCGCGCGCTACTACACCCCCTCCGGTCGTGTCATCGACCACGTTGGGCTCGACCCGACCATCGAGGTGAAGGGGGAACCCGAGAGGGATATGGTGAAGGACGCCCAGCTCCAGAGAGCTGTCTCAGAGGTCAAGAAGGCTCTTCGGACGGCTCCTGCGAAAGAGCCTGCGGCCCCGGCGGGGGCAAGGCGGAGAAGCTGACTGGATTAATCACTGAGGAGGCAGTATCTTGAAGAAGAAAAACGTGGATTTGCTCGTTGGCGCCCAATGGGGAGACGAGGGCAAGGGAAAGGTCGTTGACCTGTTGGGAGCGGACGTGGACGTCTTTGTCCGCAGCCAGGGGGGCGCTAATGCGGGCCACACGGTCATCGTGGATGGCCAGAAGGTCGTCTTCCACCTTCTTCCCTCCGGGATGCTCTACCCTGGAAAGCTCTGCGTGCTGGGGAACGGCCTCGTGATCGACCCGGAACAGTTTTTGAAGGAGACGGCGGAGCTCGATGAACGGGACCAGGCCTGTGCGCGCCTTGCCGTGAGCCCTCATGCCCACGTCGTCATGCCCTACCACAAGCTCCTGGACCGGCTTCAGGAGCAGGCACGGGACAAGAGCCGCAGGATCGGCACGACGGGGCGCGGTATCGGGCCCTGCTATGTGGACAAGTACACGCGCTGTGGGCTGCGGATTGAGGACCTGCTCGACGCGGATGTCCTTCGGGAGCGCCTGATCCCCCTGTTGGAGGAGAAGAACCAGATATTGACCCGCCTGTATAACGAGAAGCCTCTGCCTTTTGACGAGATCTACGAGCCCGCCCGTGAGTGGGGCAAGGCTCTGGCGCCCTACGTTGACGACACGGTGGCGCTTCTCCGCAGGGCCGTTGACGAGGGACAGCACATCCTCCTGGAGGGCGCTCAGGCCGCGCTGCTCGATATCGACCACGGCACCTATCCGTATGTCACCAGCTCCTCCACCTCCGCGGCGGGCGGTTTCACGGGGACGGGGCTTGCACCGAACGATCTGAGCCGCGTCATCTCCGTCGTCAAGGCCTACACGACCCGGGTCGGGGAGGGGCCGATGCCCACCGAGGACTTTGGTGAGGACGGCGAGAAGCTGCGCCGGCAGGGCGGCGAGTTTGGGGCTACGACAGGGCGTCCGCGCCGCTGCGGCTGGCTCGACATGGTGGGCCTGAAGTACGCGACGGCCTTGAATGGGGCTGATGTCATTGCCCTGACGAAGCTGGATGTCCTGACGGGCATGGGGCCCATCAAGGTCTGCGTGGCCTACGATTATAACGGCGAGCGCCTCGACCGCTACCCGACGGACACGCGCGTGCTGGGGGAGGTCAAGCCCATCTATGAGACCCTGCCCGGTTGGTCGGAGGACATCTCCTGGTGCCGGAAGTTCGAGGAGCTGCCCTCGGCCGCCCAGGATTACGTGCGCTATATTGAGCGGGAGCTGGACACGCCGGTGAAGCTGGTCGCCGTCGGCCCCGATCGCAGCCAGACGATTGATCGGGGGATGCGGGGGGAATAACGCCCCCGGAGCGCGTGTGTACGTCCCGGAAATACGCTTCTGCAATGCCGCGGACCTGCCCGCCCTTCTGAGCCTGAACGCTCTGTCGGCCTGCCCCTGGCCTGAGTCGGTTGTTGAGGGCGATTTTGATGAGGGTGCCGGCGTGGGTATTACCTACCTTGGGGCGTTCACCACGGGGGCGTCCCAGGAGCTTCTGGGGTATGCCGTCCTGGGACGCGAGAAGGGCGATAGCCTCCTGATGGCGCTCATCGTTCGGATGGAGTTTCGGCGGCGTGGGATCGGCTCCCAGCTTCTCGCCGCTGCGGGCGACTGTGCGTCCTATCTTGGGTTCGCCCACCTGCGCCTTCGTGTCAGGCGGTCAAACGCCGCGGCCATCGCCCTCTATGAGGGGATGTCCTTCGCAAAGCGCTCGGTCTCGCGGGGGTACTATTCCAATGGGGAGGACGCGATCGTGATGAGCGCGCGGCTTCCGTTGGAGGTTCGGTCATGAGGGTATATATCCCCTTTGACGATGGGTCCTCCGTCTCCTTTGACGGCGTCGGCTTCACGGTACACCGGCGTCCTCTGGATATCGACGCAAACCTGGGCGGGCTGTCGGGATGTAAGGCGGAAGACGCCTGGCGCCGGGATTGGGAGGCGCTCGTGCGTGCCTTGGAGTCGGCCTGGCGCCGCCAGCGCGACGACAGGAAAAAGGCCGGAAGAAAACAGGTCTACAATAGCGGTGGTACAACACCGTCTGGCCAGGATGATTAAGGCAAATAAAAACTGAGGCCCCCTTTGCGAGAGGCCTCAGTTTTTATGGACAGGTGTTGGGCCTAAAACCGCTTGAACTCGTAGGCCGCGAACTGGGCAATGAGATGGAGGGAGGCCAGCTGGGACCTGTCCAGCGTTATGCGCTGCTCCGAGTCCGTGCCCAGGGCGATCATCCCGACCAGGGAGTTGTCATCGCAGATGGGGAAGAGGTAGTGCATGGAGGCCATATCCCGCCAAGGACAGCCGGCAAGCCCCCAGCCCTTGAATACCGTGTCGGGGGATATCTCCTCCAGGTCGTAGGAAATATCCGTAACCTGCTCCGCTGAGATTGGGGCTGGAGCGGGCAGGAGCGCCGGATTGGCGTCTGCCTTGAACTGTCCGGCGCGCTTCTCCACCATGACGTACCCCTGATGCTCCTTGTCCCACACGGCCAGGACGCAGTCAGGCAGCCGGCATTGTTCTATAAAGATATCCACGAGCAGGGAGAGAAAACGGCCCCTCTCCCCTGCGCCCTTGAGGATCTTCAGGACGTTGGAGAGGGAGAGGACGGTGAACTCTCCCCTTGAGATATACGAGGCCGCCTGCTGGTTCTGCAGCCGCAGGTTGTTGATGACGATGGCGCGGACAGCGAGGTTGCCCAGCAGCTCCATAAAGTTGATCATCTGAGCGTCGGGCAGGGTGTCCCATGTCATGCAGCAGAAGAGACGGCACTCCCCCTCCGTGACGGGGAGGACAATCTCATAGGGAGCCTCGTTGCGCGTAATGACCGGCGTTGGGGGAAGGATGGGTTCCGCATAGACCCCCGTGCGATCTGGGATATCCCCGGCCTTGCCGTCGAACACGGTCAGATAGCTTCCCTCGTCCTTGAACACGACGACGGATTTGGGGAACAGGCTTTCGTGCAGAACATCCCTCAGGAACGCGGCGAAGTATTGGAGAGGCATGGGCTCGAAGATCGAGGCCAGGGTGCTCTTCGTCGCCAGGATCATGTAGGAGAGGCGCGAGAGCTGTTTCTCGGTTTCGTCAATCCTCTGGAAGGTTCGCCAGATCCGTATCAGCCCGGCGTAGGTGTGCAGCTCAGGCGCAAGCGGGCCCTCCGGCTCCTTACCCAGGAGGAGGTAGAGTTCCCAGTGCATCCCCCGCATACGGATAACGTGGGGCCACGTTTCGTTGCCCTTTGCCTCCTCAACCTCAAATGCGGCGACGGGAGGATTTTTTGAAAAAAGGGACCGGATGTGGAGGTCCTTATCCTTGACCATCAGGGAGTTAGGGACAAT
>JAFUYV010000185.1 GCA_017476945.1 Fretibacterium sp. | reverse complement strand
TGAACTCAGGGGCGCACTCAGGGGCAAGCGCGAGGGAATGAGGGAGGGCAAAATCGCGGGCCAAATCGAGACCCTCTCCGGTTTGGTCCGTGACGGCCTTCTCACGCTCCGGGACGCGGCGCTGAGGGCGAATATCACCGAGGAGCAGTTCGCGGCGCAGATGAGCGCGGCGCCGCGGTGAACGCAAAGCGGCGGGGAAGCCCCATTGTATTTGGTATCCTTCCCTATCCTCTGCGCCGGGCCCAATAATCCTGGAGAAGAGTTAGAATATTGGCGTTGCCTTGGGCGGAATTTATACATGAGGGGGCTGCGGCGATGCGAGAGATTTTTACCAGGCAGGAGTTGAATTACGTCCGTATCGGGGATGCCCTGGGAGGCAATCAGGACTGGCTTCAGGAGTGGGACATGAACCGCGGGGGCTGCGGCGCGGTGACGGCGTGCGACCTCTGCATATACCTCGCCGCACACGAGGGGTTCCCGGCGCTCTACCCTTACGACCTGGAGCACCTCAGCCAGGAGGACTTCATCCGCTTTTCACAGGTCATGAAGCCCTACCTCGCACCCCGCTACCATGGGATCGACTTCCTGGAGACCTACATTGCCGGGCTCTTGGAGTACTGGCGCAGCGTGGGTTACGCCGGTCCATGGGCCCTGCGGGTTGAGGGGCTGTCCGGGACGGTCCCCTACGCGGCAGCGGAGGCCCTCGTCCGGACGCAGATTGACGCCGGGCTGCCTGTCCCCTGCCTGACACTGGAGCATAACGATCCCGCCCTCGGCGACCTTGAGTGGCACTGGTTCAACCTGGCCGGTTATGAGGAGGCTCCCGACGGCCTGCTCGTTCAGGTTGTAACCTACGGCGAGGGGCAATGGTTCAGCCTGCGGAGGCTGTGGGAAACGGGCAGGGAGCGCCGCGGTGGGCTGATCCGCCTGTTCCGGCGGCAGGCGCCGTCATGGATATCCTCAACGGCCTGAACGACGGACAGCGCGAGGCTGTGACGACAACCGAGGGCTTCGTCCGCGTCATCGCGGGGGCGGGTTCCGGCAAGACGCGCGCGCTGGCCCGGCGCTTTGCCTGGCTGGTGATGGAGCTGGGTATCCTGCCCGGCTCCATCCTCTGCGTCACCTTCACCAACAAGTCGGCGGGGGAGATGCAGCGCCGTATTCACAACCTCATCGGCGACAACGACACGGGGATCATCAACACCTTCCACGGATTCTGCCTCTCCGTCCTTCAGGAGGAGGCCCATGTTATCCAGTACCCCAAGAGCTTCATGGTGCTGGACAACGCGGACATCGACGCCATGCTGCGCCTCATCTATGAGGAGCGCGGCCTGAGCCTGCGGCACATGACCTTCGCCGCCGCGCGGGACCTCATCGAGATGCGCAAGACCCTGACGGAGCCGGACTACTACCGCGCGCTGACCGCCCTGTCCCCGGAGCCCCTGCGCCAGAGGTACGAGGAGGCGGCGGCCCCGGAGGACATCATCTTCTGCGGTTACCTGTATCAGGAGAAGAAGTGCTTTGGCCTGGACTACAACGACCTCATCAAGCTCACCCTCCATGTCTTTGAGGACCCGGACATCCGCATGAAGTGGCAGGCGCGGCTGGAGTACATCATGATCGACGAGTTCCAGGACATCGACCGGCTGCAATACCAGCTCATGACCGTCCTGTGCGGCTGCCACAAAAACCTCTTCATCGTGGGCGACCCGGACCAGACCATCTACACCTGGCGCGGCGCGAACGTAAATTACCTTCTGAACTTCGGCAAGGCGTTCCCCAACGTCAAAACCATTTTGATGACGAAGAATTACCGCTCCACGCCACAGATTTTGGCCGCGGCCAACAGCCTTATCGCCAAGAACCGCCTCCGCGTGGAGAAATCGCTGGTCTCCACGCTGGCGGATGGCGCGCCGGTGATGTGCCTTCACGCGGAGAACCCCGGCGCCGAGGCCGCCTGGATCGCGGAGGAGATCAAAGGACTGCGGGAGAAGGGGGCGGCCTTCCGGGACATGACGGTGCTCTACCGGGCGCATCACGTGGCGCGGGCCGTCGAGGCCTCCCTGTTAAAGGAAAACATCCCTTACGCCGTTTACAGCGGGGCGCCCTTCTTCGAGCGGCGGGAGATACGAGACGCGCTGGCCTACCTGCGGATGGTGGCCTTCCGGGACGACCTGTCGTTCCTGCGGGTGGCCAACGTCCCGCGGCGCAATCTGGGCGAGCGGCGCATGAAGTTCCTTCAGGAGCGTGCGGTGAGGGATGGCTGCACGCTGTGGGAGGCTCTGCTCCGGACGTCGGAGGACGAGATCTTCCGGGGCACGCACGCAGGGCGGTTCATCGCGCTCATTGAGGGGCTGGCGGCGGACTGCGAGTCCCGGCCTGTTTCCGAGCTGCTGGCGGACATCCTCGACGCGAGCGGCTACGAGGAGATGCTCCGCACGGAGGGGGCCCAGGACCGCCTGGACAATCTGGCGGAGTTGAGGCAGTCCGTCCACGAGTACGAGGTGACGTGCGGGGAGGAGGCCACGCTCCCCGGCTACCTGGCCCACGCGGCGCTTTTCGCGGGAGGCGCGGACGCGGACGGGCCCGTCGACAGGGTACGCCTCATGACCGTCCACACGGCCAAGGGGCTGGAGTTCCCCTACGTCTTCCTCTGCGGGATGAACGAGGGCATCTTCCCCTCACGAAAGACGCGGACACTGGAGGGCATGGAGGAGGAACGGCGGCTGGCCTTCGTCGCCATGACGCGGGCGCGGAAGGGGCTCTTCCTCTCCGGGGCGGGGGGCAAGAACTTCGACGGCTCGCCGCGCTACCCGTCGCGCTTTCTGCTGGACATCGACGAGGGGCTGCTCTCCTTCATCCGACGGCCGGGGGACGATCTCGTCACGGACGCGCGGGAGTATATCGCCTTCAGCGAGCACTGGCTGACGCGGGGGGCTGGGCCGCAGCTCCTGTCCGTGGGACAGCGGGTGCGGCATCCCACCTTTGGAGAGGGCGCCGTCCTTGAGGTGGACCGCTCGCGCTCCGCCTACCTCATCCGCTTTGACGGTCTGCCCACCCCGCGGGCGATCTCCTTCCGCGCGAGGTTGGAGGCCCAATTAAAGTCATGAGCCTGGCGTCCCTCCCCTGGCATACCTTCCCCTTATCGGGTACAATCAATAGCGAAGGGAGGGAGCTCCATGGAATGGATAAAAGCTCCGGCGGACACCCCCGTCTGCCCGGAGAAGGGTGTCCTGCTGAGGGACGTGGTTCAGCTTGTCCTGGACGGCGCGGAGACGCCGGAGGCCGTCATGAAGGAGCTGGGATTGACCGGTGAGGATGAGGGGGCGGAACAGATCCCCGCGATCCTCTCCATTTTTGTCCCAGTGGTCAACGCCTGGCAGTCAGGGACCTGCAGCGGCGGATGCAGCGGATGCAGCGGCGGGTGCTGCGGGGAATGAGCCGGAGCCCCGCGGGGACGGGCCCGCGGGCATATATTTCATCTTCAGGAGGTTTTTGACATGAGCGAGAGAACAGGCGTCATCACGATGGGCGGCAAGCCGCTGACCCTTGTCGGGACGGAGCCGAAGGTTGGGGACAAGGCCCCGGATTTCGTGCTTCTGGACAGCGGGCTGGCTGAGAAGCGGCTGAAGGACTTTGCGGGGAAGATCAAGGTCATCTCCGTCGCGCCGTCGCTGGACACGTCGGTGTGCAGCATCCAGCTTCGGTGGTTCAACGAGGATGCGGCCAGCCGTCCTGACGACGTGGTGGTTCTGAACGTCACGATGGATCTTCCCTTCGCCATCAAACGCTTCTGCTCCGTGGAGGGGATTGAGAACGCGCTGGCGCTCTCCGACCACCGCGAGGCCTCTTTCGGGCTGGGGTATGGAGTCCTCATCAAGGAGCTGCGGCTGCTGGCCCGCTCCGTCTTCATCATCGACAAGGACGACGTGCTGCGCTACGTGCAGATCGTCCCCGAGGAGACCAACGAGCCGGACTACGAGGCCGCGATGAAGGTCCTGGAGACACTGAAGTAAGAAGCGGAAGGACCGCAAAACAGGCGGCGGAGCTCAAGCCCCGCCGCCTTGTCGTTCAATTAATTCAATGATGCGGCTCAATTACGCGACAGCGGTGCAGCGAACGTAGTTGACTCCGCTTCCGCGCGAGGAACGCAGCGTCCCCTCCACCGTCACGGGGTCTCCGTCCTGCTTGGCCGCCACGGCGTCCCGCAGGCCCTGGTCATAAACACGAACCACAAGGAAGTCGCGGCGCGGCGAGCCATCCAGCTCCTGATTGTCCTGACGCACGGCGAAGCGGACATACTTCCCCGTTCCGGTCTCGCCCTCCGCCTGGGCCTTGACGAGATGAACATGCCCCGCCAGCCGGACCGTATTCTCCAGGGTCAGGGGCTCAACACTCTCCAGGCTCAGCGCGGCAAGGTAGAGCTCCCCGCTTCCGCGCGAAGAGCGCAGCACGCCCTTCACGCGGACGGGCGCCCCCTCCTGTAAACTCTTGAGCTTCTCCTGTATCTCCTCCGGGAAGGCGCGCACCGTCAAAAAATCCCTGCGAACTGTGCCGTCCGGCCAAGGGTTCTCGTGGCGGATGGAGAAGGGGAAGTACTTATGCCCCTTTTTTGTGCCGATGAAATGTAAAAGGCCCGAGATCGTGACGCTGTTCTCCTGCCCCTGACCGGGGTTTAAAGGATTTTCTGCCGCAACCATTACGCCTCACCTCGCGATAGAATTGGTCCATGCCTCAACAGAGCATATTACCCTGTTTATTTTACCTCGGGATGGGATAAAGCGGAAGGCCCCGCCCGACGAGGCCCTAACGCGGGGAAAGGCCCTGCTCCCCCGCGGACACCTCGCCCTGGCGCCCGTCCTTCAGACGTTCCAGCTCCGTCCTCATCACGTCCTCGCGCTCCTCCACACGCCGCTCCATGGCCCTCCTGATGTTTTCGAGGCCCCTCAGCCTCTGCGTCATCTCAGTCCCCCCATGAGGTGGTGAAATCCCCGGCCAGCATCCGCTCGTAGGCGCCCACGATGCGGCTATACATCTGCTCGAAGGGCCGGCGCGCGTCCGCGGTGAGCCCCGTGGACCAGATGCGCCCCAGCGTGATGTTGTAAGGGATCAGGCGGTTGAGGGGCACCCGCCCCGCCACGGGGTACTGCTTCTCCACAAGTATCTGTTCAACCATGCGGGCCAGACGGCTCGTGTCGTACCCCACCTTCACGACAGGGATCTGGTTCCGGTCCTTGCCGGTCTCCTCCACAAAAGAATACAGCACGCCCAGGTTGGAAAGCGAGAAGAAATCCGGGCGCACCGGGGCGAGGGCGATGTCAGCGAAGTCCACCGCCTCCCTTGTGATATCGCCCAGCACCGGAGGGCAGTCCAGGATGATCCAATCTTCCTCGCACTCCGCGTCCTCCGGCTCCAGGGTCGCCTTGACGCGCAGGGTGCCCTTGAAGTAGTCCGCGATAAACGACAGCGCATCTGTGAAGTTACGCTGCGGATCCAGGTCTATCGCCAGGACCTTCTGACGCTTGAGCAGCGCCATCTGGGTCAGGATAATTGACAGAGTTGTCTTCCCCACCCCGCCCTTATGGTTGATCGCAGCCACCGCAATCTTTTCCATGTTATCACCCAACACACTTTGAAATGACGGTACCCAGCAGACTATACCCTGACAGGATGGGCTATGTCAAGGCTGGGCCGTCCTCCTCATAAGCCCTGCGCGGCGTGGACGCGCCACACCAACTCCTCGCACAGCCAAGGGCTGCCCCCCGCCGCGACGTGGGCTTCGACGGTCCGCGCCACCTCCGAGGACTCCTCCACCGGCGAGGGGACCACCAGATGCGTCACCCCCAGTTTCTTGAAGCTCCGGGGGAGCGACGGCAGGCCGGGCCCCTGCAAAAAACACCCCTTCTTCCGGAGCAGCGCCTCCCGCGTGGAGAGCAGCCAGCGGTCCCGGATGGCCTCGGACGAGAGCCAGACCCACTCCGCCTCGCTCACGCCCCGCGAGAAATCCTCCTGCGGAAAACAGTCCGGCCGGTTGGCCACCCGGTCGTCAAACACCGCCACGCGCCAGCCCCAGTCCCTCATGAAGGGCAGGAGGTCCCGCTCATAACCCAGGACCGCCACCCGGTCGCCCCGCGCATCAGGCATCACCAGGTCCAGGGGCAGGCCACCGTCCCGAAAGGGCAGGAGCGCCGCGCAGGCCGCCGTGGCCGCAGCAAACTCCTGGGGGAAGGGGGAGACGTAGAGCCCCGCCAGCCGCGACAGGGACGCCCCGATCAGCGCGCCGGTGTGGACAGAGCGAGCCGTGTGGGCCTCCTTCATGGAGTCCGGGACGAAGCCAACGCCCCAGCGCCCATCCTCCGCAAGGACAAAGCTGGCGTGCCAGCCCAGCACCAGCCGCGCGACGCCGGCATCCTCCGAGCGCCCCGCCGCGGCCGCAAGCTCCTCAAAGAAGTTCATCGTCGCAGCTCAAGCACGGCGACGGTCTCGACGTGGGCTGTCTGCGGAAACATGTCGAAGGCGCGGAGGGAGGCGAGCCGGTAACCGTAGCCAGCCAGGATTTTACAGTCCCGCGCCAGGGTCGCCGGGTTGCAGGAGACGTAGACCACCTTCGGGACGCTGAGGCGATGAATGGCCTCCAGCACCCCGCGGGCGCAGCCGTCCCGGGGCGGGTCCATCACAACCGTGCCGCAGGGGGCGTGGAGCTCCTCGATCACGTCCTCCGCCCTCCCGCAGAGCGTCCGCACGTCCAGGCCGTTCGCGCCCATGTTGCGCTCCGCCATCTGCACAGCGCTGCGCCACTCCTCCACGCTCGTCACCTGGCCGCGCCGGGCGAGGAAACAGGTCAGGGACCCCACGCCGCTGTAAAGTTCAAGGATGCGGCCATCCCCATCCACCTGGGCGCTGGCGTGGGCGAAGAGCTGCTCGGCCTGGGCGGTGTTGACCTGGAAGAAGGACGTGGTGTCGAAGGAGAGCGTCCACGAGGCGAGGCGCTCGGAGATGCGCCCGCTGCCAAACAGCGCCTCCGTCCTCGACCCCAGGATGACGTTGCCGGGGCGAGAGTTGTGGTTCAGCGTCAGCGTCGTGGGGCGGCCCTTTGCCCCAAGCGCCACCAGCGTCTTGATCCCCCGCGCGGAGAGCCGCCCGTTGAGGACGAAGGACAGCAGCGTCTCACCCGTGTTCAGCCCCGCGCGCATAACGATGTGGCGCAGCTTGCCCGTATGCGTCCGCTCGTCATAGCCGTCAAGGGGCGAAGAGGCCAGGCCGTTCAGAACAGACTGATAGAGCGCGTCCAGCGGGGCAGCGTTGACGGGGCAGCGGCGTATGAACTCCAGACGGTGCGTCCCCGCCCGGTAGAAGCCCGTGACGGCCCTCCCGTCAAGGGACTGCACGGGAAAGGCGGCCTTGTTGCGGTAGCCCCAGGGCTGGGGCGAGGCCACACACTCCAGCCCTTCGAGGAGCTCCGCGGGGAAGCCGCCGATGCGCGTCATGGCGTCGCGGACCAGCCCCGCCTTGAGCGTGAGCTGCAGAGGGTAGTCAGCGTGCTGAAGCTGACACCCCCCGCACCGTTCATAATGCGGGCAGCGCGGCTCCACACGCCCCGCGGCCGCCCGCCCGACGGAGAGGGTGCGGGCCACGGAGAAGTCCTTGTGCCGCGAGACGATCTGCGCGGCCACCTGTTCGCCGGGCAAGGCGCCTCTCACGAACACAACGCCGTTTTTGCCCCTGGCGATCCCCGCGCCGTCGCTCGACAGCGCGCTGACCTCAAGCTGCACCCTCTCGCGCCCCTCCCCGTTTCCCCTTCTCATGATGACCAGCGCCCGCCTTTCCGTAAAAAACAAGGCGAGAGCTGAGCCCCCGCCTCCTGTTCAACCTCTGACAGCACCCGGCGGCTAGAACTGCCGGTTATGCGTCGCAAAGAACTCGTTGATGCTGTCCATGATCTCCTTGGGCAGCATCGTCTTCAAAAGGTACTTCTCCGGCTTGAAGCGAAGGACCTCCATGATGCTCCGCTTGTCGCCCTTGGAGGTCAGGAACATCACGGGGATGTTCGCCGCCGATGGGTCGGAGCTGATCATCTCCAGCACTTTGGGCCCGTTGATAACCGGCATCTCGAAGTCCAGCAGGATCAGGTCCACGTGGTTCTTCGCCAGGATCGTGATGGCGTTCATGCCGGAGTTCGCGACGTAGATCTTATACCGCGCGGCAAGGAGGCTCTTCATGGAGCGCAGCGCCGTCGGGTCGTCGTCCACAATCAGGATGCTCTTAAAATCCTTGAGCTTGTCAACGGCCTCGCTCTCCTTCTGAAGGCGCTTGATCAGCTCGGGGAGGTCCACGGGCCGTATATACGTCTGCGCGACGTAGGTGGCCGACTTCCCGATGACCGTCTCAATCTCATCCTGCGTCCCAATGACGAAGAAGCGGATGCCCTTGTCCTCAACCAGGTCACGGATATATCCCAGGACGTCCACCATCAGGTTCTCCTCACCCTGAAGGTAGAGTATGAGGATACGCGGAATGTCGTCCTGCGACCCGCTGGGATCAGCACCCAGAGCGCTTGCGTCCATTCCCTCCTGGCTCAGGAGCGCGGCTACCTCGGGATCGACAGGCTCCCCCTCGGCCTCAGACGTCTTCTCCTTCAGGTAATTCGAAATTGCCGTAACGTCCGGCTTGACGGATATTACATCAAAGTTCTGCGCCTTCAGGTGATTGACAATCCCCTCCGAGATGAAACTGACCTTTTCCGTGATAAACAAAACTTTGCTCATAGCCATGCTCCTTCGCAAAAATCTAAAACGAAACGATAGACGACATCGTCTCTAAGCCCTTTCCCCTATCCGAAAAATCAGTAATTTTACGGGGGGGGGGGGTAAAGGTCATGACAGTAACTGCTCCAATGTACCCCAATCCGCCGCCGTCACACAGTCCTTGATCTTGTTAAACTTCTCCTTCTCCGCATCCGGGATGCGGTAGCCTTTCACCTCCTCCAGCATTTTATCAATATTGTCAAGGTCAAAATCGGCCGCAAAACCCTTGATGAGGCCATACAGCTCGTGGAGGTCATCTGCCGGGATCTCCGGCAGCGAGGAGTCGTCCTCCTCCTTGCCGAAGACAGGGGCAAGGATCTCCTTGTAATCACGGTACTGCGAGAGGAGCGCCGGGGTCTTGGCCTCGATCTCCTCCACGTTCTGAGCGTTTCCGCAGTCCTCAAGGTACTTGGCGTCGGCGGAAAGCTGCAACGCCCCCACCAGCCGCGCCGCGCTCTTCAGCGCGTGGACCAGGATCGTGTAATTCCTGATGTCCTTCTCCTTCTCAAATTTCTCGATGTCGCCGGCCTTCTGGTCCAGCGTCTCGTAGAAGATCTGAAGGGCCGCGACGAACGTCTCCTCGCTGCCGCAGTTCGTGACCGCGGCGTCGTAGTCGATGCCGGGGATGTTGGCATAGGGGGAGGCCGCTTCCTCCGGCTCCTCCTCGTGCTCCTCCGGGACCTCGTACTGAAAGCGCGGGATCTCATACTGCTGCTGCGCCGAAGCTTTGGTCTTCTCCGGCTCAAAGTCATCCGGCTCCATCTGGTCCCCCCTCTTGATCTTCTCCGGGGGGAGATAGGAGAGCAGGAGCTGCTCCAGGCGAACGGTGTCCACCGGCTTGGAGATGTAATCGTTGAATCCCTCGTCCAGATACATCTGCCGCGCACCCAGCACCGCGTTCGCCGTGAAGGCGATGACCGGGGTGTTTGCGTTGAGGTTGTTGGGGATCGTCTTCATGGCGTGGAAGGCCTCAATGCCATCCATCCCCGGCATACGGTGGTCAAGGAAGATGATGTCGTAGTGGTTCATCCGCACAAGCTGGAGCATCTCCGCGCCGCTGGTCGCCGTCTCAACCCTGACGCGCGTCTTCTTCAGCAGGTTCGCGAAGACCAGGAGGTTCACGTCCGCGTCGTCCACGACGAGCACATTGGCATCCGGCGCCTGGAAGGCCTCGCGATAGGAACCCTGATGGGCGTTGGACACGGAGAAAGCCCGGTCGTAGTCCCCGACGGGCTCCCATTTCATGACCGCCTGCGGCAGCTCAAAGGAGAAGGTGGAGCCCTTGCGGTAGACGCTCTCCACCTTGAGGTCGCAGTGCATGAGCTGCAGCAGGTTCCTCACGATGGCCAGCCCCAGGCCGGAACCGTCCATCTGCATGGTGCGGGTCGCGGAGACATGCTCAAAGGGCCTGAAGATGTAGTCTATATCCTCGTCCTTGATGCCGACGCCCGTGTCGGAGATGGCGCACTTCAGCAGGATGGTGCCGCTGTCCACCTTCTCAAACCCGATCCCCAGCGTAACGCTGCCGCGCTCCGTGAACTTGACCGCGTTGCTCAGGATATTCAGGAGGACCTGACGGATGCGGAACTCGTCGCCGCTCAGCATCCGCGGGATGGCCTTGTCAACGTTCACCTTGAAAGCAAGGGACTTCTTCCTGGCCTGCTCCGCGCCGATGTTCACCATATCGTTGATGAGGGAGCTAAGGTCATAATGTATGGGGTTGATCTCCATGCGGTTGTCCTGGATCTTTGAGTAGTCCAGGATATCGTTGATGATGCCCAGAAGGGCCCGGCCCGATCGCTGGATGGTGAGGGCGTACTCCTTGATCTCCGGGCGGTCCTCCTCGCGCAGAATCATCTCGTTCATGCCCAGGATGGAGTTCATGGGCGTGCGGATCTCGTGAGACATATTGTCGAGGAAGGTGCTCTTCGCCGTGTTGGCGGAGTTGGCGTCAAGGAGGGCCTTGTCGAGGATCGCCTGCTGGCGGTGATAGGCGAAGACGGCCATCAGCGTCAACCCGCCCAACACCAGCGCCACCATCAGCAGCGGCACGATGAAGCTCATATCATTCATATGGGTATGAACAATATCGTGATACTTGAAGGAGAGGTAGATGTTGGCCCCATAGGCCGCGAGCTCCACACAGAGCAACACCACTCCCTCCCCCGGCAGCAGGAAACAGGGCGTAACCGTCATGGCGAGGATGAACAGCGCGGGGACCCCGCCAAACGTGCCGCCGTCCAGGAAGAACAGCGCCGTGAAGCCAAAAATAAAGAGCCCCACCACGAGGGGATAGGCCAGGGTGCTGAGATGCTCTTCCCTGTCCTTATGAAGAAGCCACGCAACACGGATGAGCATGAGGAGGAGCAGAGCGCAGAAGGCACAGTAAGCGACCCCCGCGGCAGTCCGGCCCTGCACAAACCTGACGGCGCCCCAAACCCCCATGAAAAGCGCCTCCACGATGGGGAAGGTAATAAAAAACAGCGCCATCATGCTCTTTCCTGACTTAGCCCATTCCGAAAAATACTTTCTAATCGCGATAATCATCATAATGGCCAAATCATACCACATCCGTCCGTAATGTGCTATACTGTCCCCAAGTTGGGTAAAGAAATTTATCGGAATTCCATCAAGAGGAGAGAGACAGTGGTCAATCAGTATGTGGTCGAGACGGAAATAGCGGTTCTCTTCCTGGCTATAATTTTGTGCGTCTATCTGCGGCTGATCTACTCTGGTTCCGCGTCCGCCACCAGGGGCTTTCTGTATTACTGTTACACGGCCACCTTTGGCAGCGTGGTGGATGTGCTTTGCGCCGTTGTTCTTCCGGAGCGCTCGGGGTATTCCATGGAGGTGAAGTACGCCTGCGCCCTTCTGTGGCAGTGCTCCGCCAACTTCCTGTACTTTATGTATATGCGCTACATCGGCTCCTTCGGCCCCGATACGCCCTTTAAGCGGAAGATGCGCTACGCTCAAAACATCGTGATGGGCTCCTTTTTTTATTTCCAGCTCGTCAGCCTCTTCCTGGGCACGAACTACTCCATCGTCCCCGGCTCCTCCCACCTTGCCCAGGGGGATATGTGGCATCTGCTGACCTACAGTTACGTCATGCTGTGGTCGGTCTGGACGTGGTGCGAGCAAATCATGTTCCGAAAGGCGTTCACGCGGGGCCAGTGGTGGGCGCTGTGGGCCAACTACTTCATCTGCTGGCTGATCCAGACGCTCCAGGTCCAGTATTTCCCCGGCATCACCATCAACTTCATCATCGTCACGGTCAACCTCTATGTCTTCTTCTTCCTGCTGGAGACGCCGGCCTACAGCGAGGTGGAGAAGACGCTGAACAAGCTCAGGAAGGCCAAGGCCATGGCCGAGAAGGCGAGGGAGGACGCCATGAAGGCGGACGAGGCCAAGGGGGAGTTCCTGGCCAATATGTCCCACGAGATCCGCACCCCGCTGACGACGATCCTGGGCATGGACGAGGTCATCCTCAAGAAGTACGAGGAAGGGCCCATCTACGAGTACGCGCGCGACATCCACAGCGCGGGCAACACCCTGCTCCACATCATCAACGACATCCTGGACTTCTCCAAGATCGAGTCCGGGCAGCTTGAGCTCACCTCCAAGAACTACAAGCTGGGCCGGGTGCTGCGGGACGTGGACAACATGGTCCGCATGAGGGCGCAGCAGAAGGGGCTGGAGTTCATCACCCAGATTGACAAGACGCTGCCGAACGACCTCTTCGGGGACCGCACCCGCGTCCACCAGATCATGGTCAACATCCTGAACAACGCCGTCAAGTACACCAAGCGCGGCCACGTGAAGTTCTCCCTCGCGGGCGAGCGGGGCAGCGACCCCACCTCCATCGTCCTGCACATCGCCGTGGCGGACACGGGCATCGGGATGCACGCCGAGGACCTGCCCAAGCTCTTCAAGTCCTTCAACCGCCTCGACATGAAGCAGAACCACAACGTCGAGGGCACGGGCCTGGGGCTCGCCATCACGGGCAGGCTGATCGACATGATGGGCGGGCGCGTGGACGTGGAGTCCACCTATGGCGTGGGGTCCACCTTCCACATCGTCCTTCCGCAGCGCATTGTGGGGACGGCGACGCTGAAGGACTTTGAGGCGGAGGACTCGCACGCCGTGAAGAAGGCGCGCAAGACGTCCTTTACCGCCCCGGACGCGAGGGTGTTGATCGTGGACGACAACGAGATGAACCGCGTCGTCCTTCGCTCCCTCATGAAGGACACCAAGGTGCAGGTGGACGCCGTGGAGGGCGGCGAGGAATGTCTGGCGAAGGTGAAGGACACCGCCTACGACGTCATCCTGATGGACTATATGATGCCCCGCATGGACGGCCGGGAGACGATGGAGAACATCAGGAAGATGGAGAACTGCGCCAGCGCGGGCGCGAAGATCATCGTCTGCACCGCCAACGCGATCGTCGGCGTCCAGGCGGAGCTCCTCGCGGCGGGGTTCGACGACTTCCTGAGCAAACCCGTCAACGGCAAGGATCTGGAGGACATCCTGGCCCGGTATATCCCGAAGGCAAAGCAGCTGGGGGCAGGTGCATGAAAAGCCCGGTTCTGCCCGTATTCCACACGGCCTACGAGTATTATAACGTGTGGATCGAGGCCTCGATGCTGCCCTTTCTTTTTGTGCTTGCCGTGTTTCTCTCGTTCCGCTACTCGACGACGGATGAGGTCAACCGGCGCTTTCAGGGGCTGACGGTCTCGACCTTCGTGGTGACCCTGCTGGAAACGGCCTCCACGCTGATGATTGGCGGCTGGAGCCAGATGGCGGGCTTGAATCTGGCGGTTCGCACGCTCTATTACGCCGTCGTCAACATCAACGCCTACAGCCTGATGCGCTACATCGCGGCCTACGTCAGGGTGAAAAACAGTCGCTTTGACTTCCTGAGCCGCTTTTTGCTCTTCACGAGCTTCGTCATGCTGGGCCTGAACCTCGTGCCGGGAATATCGGGCTTTTTCTTTGCCATCTCGAGCGAGGGAGGGCTGTACCGCGGCCCGTTCAACACGCTGTGCCGCGCCGTGTACGTGTTCTGCTTCCTGTCCGCCGCCATCTGCCTCCAGTTGACGCACAAACAGTATTATCGCGTGCGGTCGCAGTACGTCGTGATGAACCTGCTGGGGGTTTTGCTGTTCGTGTCGTTCGTGGCGCAATATCTCTTTGTGCGGGAGGTCCTCATCGTCTATGCCACGGCAACGGTGCTTCTCTACATCGTCTTTTTCTACTATGAGGCGCCAACCTACCGGCAGATGGCCCTGGTCGGAGAGGAGCTGAGGAAGGCACGGACCCTGGATATGGAGGCCACGCGGCAGCTCAACGCTTCCAACCGCGCCAAGAGCGACTTCCTGGCCAACACATCTCATGAGGTGCGCACGCCCATGAACGCCATCCTCGGCATGAACGAGATGATCCTGAAGGAGAGCATGGATGAGGAGGTCCGCCACGCGTCGCTGAACATCCGCAGGGCCGGCAACAGCCTCCTCTCCATCATCAACAACATCCTCGATATCTCCAAGATAGAGTCGGGCAAGATGGAGCTGTATAACGACGATTATCACCTGTATCAGCTCCTGCTGGACGTGGAGGACAACGTCTTTGAGACGCTCCAGGAGAAGGGGCTGGACTTCGTGCTGGACACCGACAAGACCCTGCCGGAGCACCTCCACGGCGACGAGGACCGCCTGCGTCAGATCATCATCAACCTTGTGGACAACGCGGTGAAGTACACGGAGAAGGGCTCCGTCACCCTGAGCGTCCGCGGCAAGATGAGCGGGACAAGCGCGGTGAAGCTCCAAATCGCCATCAAGGACACGGGCATCGGCATCCGCGAGGAGGATCAGAAGCGCCTGTTCGAGACCTTCACGCGCGTGAACCTCAACGAGACGCAGAACATCCAGGGCGCCGGCCTGGGCCTGACGCTGGCGCGCCGCCTGCTGGAGCTGATGGGCGGCCGTATCCACCTGGAGAGCGAATACGGCAAGGGCAGCACGTTCACCATCACCCTGTCCCAGGAGCTCGCGAAGAGCGGCTTTCACGGCACGATTCAGGACTATGAGGACAGGGCGCTCCAGGACGCGGAACTCGAGGACGAGGGGCCCTTCATCTGTCCGGGCGCGCGCCTGCTCGTCGTGGACGATACGCCGGTCAACCTTGTCGTCGCCCGTGGGATGCTGGGAGACACGAAGGCGCAGGTGGACACGGCGGAATCCGGCGAGGAGTGCCTGGAGAAGCTCCGGAAGAACCACTACGACATCGTGTTCCTCGACCATCGGATGCCGGGGATGGATGGGCTCGAGACCCTGGACAAGGCCAGGGAGATGGGCGAAGGGCAGGGCTCCGTCTTCATCGCGCTGACGGCAAACGTGGGCGCGGGGCTGCGGGAGGAATACCTGACCTACGGCTTTAACGACTATCTGTCCAAGCCGATGAAGCGCGACGTCATAATTCAGATGGTTGGAAAATATCTGCCCAAAGAATTAAAGCAGAGGGCATAACGCATAAGAGGAGGAGAAAGTGATGGGGGTGGAAGGGCACTGGCCACTCGCGGAGAAGTATCTCACGGTGGAGATGCTGTCGAAGAACCTGCCGGGGGCTTTCTTCGTCTACAGAGCGACGGGCGGAGAGGAGATCCTCTTCGCCAACGAGGCACTCATTCGCATCTTTGAGTGCGACTCCATGGAAGATTTTATCAAGTTCACCGGCGGCAGCTTCTCCGGTCTCGTGTACCCGGAGGACGTCGAGAAGGTCAACCGCACGATCTGGGACCAGATCAGCGTCAGCGGCGGCTACGACTACGTGAAGTACCGCATCATCACCAAGAAGGGCAGGATCAAGAGCATCGAGGACTGGGGTCACCTGGTGCACGACGACACTTTGAACGACGATGTGTTCTACGTCTACCTGCACGACACGCAGGTGCGGGACGACCTGCTCGCCATTGCCGGCGTCAAGGAGGAGGGCGCGGGCTTCGAGGCGGAACACAAGGCTGTCTCGCACGAGTTCGACGAACTGACGGGGCTCGTCAACATGCGCGCCTTCCGGGCGAAGGCCCCGCGCTACATCAAAAAGTTCCTGGACGATGGAAAAAACTGCTACTGCATCTACTTCAACGTCCGCAACTTCCACACCTACAACGAGACCTATGGCTTCGCCGGCGGCGACCGGATGCTGAAGTCCATCGCGCGCATCCTTCAGGACACGTTCCCCCGCGGCCTCGTCTCCCACTTCGCCGACGACCATTTCGCCGTCATCACGGCGCAGGAGGGCCTGAAGGAGAAGATCGGGCGCATGGGCGTCCGCATCAACAACATCCGCCGCGGCGTCATCGTGGAGATGAAGGCGGGCGTCTACCGCATCGAGAACCTCAGGATGGACATCAATCTGATCTGCGACTGCGCCAAGCTCGCCTGTGACAGCATCAAGCGGGAGTACGGCACGACGGTGCAGCTCTATGACGGCAGGATGGACGAGAAGATTCACCTCCGCGAGCACATCCTGAGCTGCTTCCAGGCCGCGATGGAGGAGGGAAGGATCAAGGTCTTCTACCAGCCCGTGGTGAACGTGGGCACAAACCAGATGGTCTCCATGGAGGCCCTGACCCGCTGGGAGGACCCCTCCTACGGCACGCTGCCGCCGGCGCAGTTCATCGACGTCCTGGAGGAGCATCACCAAATTCACAAGCTGGACAGCTTCATCATCCGCAAGGTGTGCGGCGAGGTGCGCCGCCGGATGGATGAGGCGCTGCCCGTGGTGCCCATCTCGCTGAACCTCTCCCGACTGGACTTCGAGCTGACGGACATCGTGCGGGTGATTGAGGACGCGGTCGCCGAGTTCAGGATCACGAAGGACATGCTGCGCTTCGAGATCACGGAGAGCCTGATCGCCGCGGACGTGGATGCGCTGAGGCAGGAGTCTGACCGGCTGCGCGAGCATGGCTTCAAGGTGTGGATGGACGCCTTCGGCAGCGGTTATTCGTCCCTCAAGGTCCTGAAGGACTTCACGCTGGACGGCCTGAAGATCGACATGGACATGATCCACTCCTACGACAACGAGAAGGCCAACGCCATCATCGCCACGGTGATCTCCCTGGCGAAGAGGCTGGGCATCCCGGTGCTGTCCAAGGGCGTGGAGACGCCGGAACAGCTCGCCTTCCTCAAGGAGGCCGGCTGTGACCTGGCGCAGGGCTACCTCTTCGGCAGGCCGGCGCCCGCATCCACCAGCAAAAAATAGGGTTCGGGCAAAAACGGCCGGATCAGGTCAGAGGGACAGGCCCGAGGCCTGCCCCTCATTTTCGACGAACGAGGGGAGATTTCATCTTGGACTTTCGGGAGACGGAGGCCGCTGTTGACGACTTCCTCGCCTACCTGGAGGAGGAGCGGGGCCGGAGCCGCCTGACCGCGGAGAGCTACGCCTCGGACCTGCGCCACTGGCTGCGCTTCTGCGAGGAGGAGGGGCGGGTCCCCTACCCGCCGGACGAGGCGTCCGTCCTCGCCTTCCGGCGCGGTCTGGAGGCGGCGGGCAAGGCACGTTCCACACAGCAGAGGGCCATCGCGGCGCTGCGCTCGTGGTTCCGCTACGTGGAGATGGAGCAGGGGGACGAGGGGGCCTACCCCCTGCCGGACCTGCCCGACAGGCCCAGGTCCGTGCCGCGCATCCTCAACGAGGCGGAGATCGGGCGCCTGTTTGACGTCTGCCGGGGGGAGAAGCCTCTGGATCTCCGCGACGCCGCGATCTTTGAGATCGGCTACGGCTGCGGCCTGCGGGCCAGCGAGATCTGCGGGCTGAGGGTGCTGGACCTGGATTTCGAGACGCGCCTGCTGCGCACGCGGGGCAAGGGGGACAAGGAGCGCGTGGTGCCCTTCCTGGGCGGGGCAGCGCGTAGCGCCCGCGTCTACCTGGACAGGGCGAGGCCGAAGCTGAACCGGCGCGGGCTGCCCTTCGTCTTTTTGTCCCGTCATGGGCGGCAGCTCAGCCGGGTGGACCTGTGGCGCATCCTGCGGCGGCGGGGGGAGGCGGCGGGGATCGCGCGGGCGCGGCTCTACCCGCACATCCTGCGCCACAGCTTCGCGACTCACCTCCTGGCCCGCGGGATGGACATGCGGACACTCCAGGAGATGCTGGGGCACTCGTCGATCATGACGACCCAGGTTTATTCCCACTTCGACCGGGAGATGCGCGATGAGTACGACCGCTTCCACCCCCGCGCGTGACACCGGGGCCGGAGCAGAGAGGCTTTACCTGAGGAGGCTGATAAAATGACGATAACAGGAGAGCGGGGCTCCCCGGCGGAAAAAAACCGGTGGGGCTACGACCGGGCGCGGGAGACGCTGGAGTTTATCCAGGCGCGGGCCCAAGGCTTTGAGCCACGGACGGCCGTGGTGCTGGGCTCCGGCCTGGGGGAGGTGGCCGGGGCAGTGGAAGGCCCAATTGAGCTGAGCGGGCAGGATATTCCGAACTGGCCGGTCTCCACCGCGCCGGGACACGCCGGGCGCGTCCTGCTGGGGAGGCTTGCGGGGCGACCCGTCATCCTGCTTCAGGGGCGGGTCCACTGTTACGAGGGGTATCCCATGCAGGCGGTGACGTTCCCCACGCGGGTGCTGGGGATGATGGGCGTGCGGCAGTACGTAGGCACGAACGCCTCCGGGGGCATCAACCCGGAGCTGGAGGCCGGGGATATCGCCGCGGTGACGGACCACATCAACCTGATGGGGGCCAACCCCCTGACCGGGCCGTCCGAACCCCGATGGAACGTGCGCTTCCCGGACATGAGCCACGCCTACAGCCCACGGCTTCTGAGCCTTCTGGACCGCGCGGCGGACAGGGCGGGTGCCACGCTGAAGCGCGGGGTGTACGCGGCCTTCATGGGCCCCTCCTTCGAAACGCCGGCGGAGGTCCGCATGGCCCGGACGCTGGGCGCGGACCTGGCGGGGATGTCCACCGTACCGGAGGTTATTGTGGCCAACGCCATGGGAATGGAGGCCGCCGTGCTGTCCTGCGTGGCCAACAAGGCGGCAGGACTCTCAGCGACGCCCCTGACACAGGAAGAGGTGCTGGACGTGATGCGGGAGACGGCAAAATCCCTTTTGGCCGTCCTTCGGGAGCTGATGCGCGGGCTGGACGAGGAGGAGGCGCGGCGATGAGGCTGAGGGCAGGAGGATTTTGGCGCTGGGGCGCGGCGCTGTTCTGCGCGCTCTGGCTCATTCCCGGCGCGGCGTGGGCAGCAGCGTGGGTGACGTTCCCGACGAGCTGGGACATCGGCCAGGCGTTCGCCGTCTCGCTTACGGCGGACACGGACTACAAGGACCCGGCCGTCACCTGGATGGGGCGGACAGTCACGCTGGACGTGGAACAGGGCGGGGCGGGCAAGGTGTCCTACGGGCTGCTGGGCTCGGACGTCCGCAAGATCAAGCCGGGGGACTATCCTCTCCTGGTCGAGTTCACCCAGGGCAAGCAGCGCTTCCACGTGAAGGGCAGCATCGCGCTCCGCGAGAAGCGCTACCCCAGCGAGGAACTGAAGGTCGCCCCCAAGATGGTCAACCCCGCCAAGAAGGACCTGCCCCGCATCAAAAAGGAGGGGCAGCTCACCGCCGCGGCGCTCCGGACCATGACGGCCAAGCGGAGGTGGACGACGCCGCCGGGCCTTCCGCTCAGCATGATACACATCACCAGCCACTACGGCTTCCACCGCGTCTTCAACGGGCAGCCTCGCGCCCCCCACGCCGCGGCGGACCTGAGGGCTGCGGTGGGGACATCGGTGCGAGCCCCCTTCGCTGGGACGGTCGTCCTCACGGGACACCACTACTACGCGGGCAAGAGCGTCTACCTGGACTCCGGCAACGGGGTGGTCACCGTCTTCTTCCACCTGAGCGAGATCAAGGTGAAGAAGGGTGAGCGCGTCGCGCGGGGACAGGTCATCGGCAAGAGCGGCAGCACGGGGCGCGTCACTGGCCCGCACCTGCACTTTGGGCTCAACCTGGCGGGGCAGTACGTGGACCCCATGCCGCTGTTCGAGACGAGCGTCACGGAATTGCTGAAAAAAGGACGGCAGGTGAAGGTTCTGGACTGAGGATGAAACACGGGAGCCCGTTACGGGCTCCCGCATCCGGCCACTGCGTCATGTCCCCGCTCTCTGCCCCAGGTATTTGTCGAACGACGCGCTGATGATGTTCTCCACTTCCTTGCGGCTCACCGCGGACCTGCCCCGCCTCCGCAGCAATCCCCAAATGGGCGGCGCAAAGGTGATGAGAAACCCCAAAATCGCGACGAAGAGCCCCATCAGCGCGAAACCCCAATAGACGGTGGTCTGCATGGCGTCTATTCGCATATTCAGAAAAGCAAAATTTTGATCCCCCCGCTCGGACAGAACCTCAAATTTTCGCTCAAACTTGCTGTCAAGCTGAGTGATTCGGCTGTCAAGCTGAGCGATCTTGCCGTCAACCCTGTTTTCAAGCTGAGTCAGCTTTGCGTCAATCCTGTTTTCAAGCTGACTCATTTCCCTGCGGATTTCCGCGTTGCCCAGCCGTATCTCCGCCATGAACGCCTCCATCCTGGCGTCAAACACGTCGCGGCGAAGATACTCGGCGTTCCTGTCCCTACTCACTGTCTCCGGCATTGCGTGGCCCTCCCCTCGTGTCATGATGCGGTTATTGTAGCATAAACCCCATTCCCTTGTTGTATAATATTTCTGTGGTCAGGAATTGGGTAGATGGGGTGGACAGGTGTGAACGATTCGATAAGGTTTTTTTGCTTAAAAGAAGAGAGTTCAGTTCGTATGGAGGAGCTGGATTTGGGGAAGCAATTTGTCCGTTCAAAATCAAATCAAAGGATGTTGAACTCTATTCTGAATTTGTTCCCATTGCCTGTGACTGTTGTCTGTGAAACAGGGTATGTAGATAAGGTTTACAGAGACCTGTACTATACCTATTTTGCCAGTAAGCATCTTCCTTATTCCAAAGACTGTTGGAGGCTTTCTTTCTTCTGTGGCGAATTGGGTGTGGAGGACTTTTACACATACAGTGAAGCCAATGAAAAATGTTTGCAAGAGAGCTTTGCGGGAATCTGTGTTTTGAGGCCGCTGGCAATAGGTATGGTGGGGAGGACCCTGCTGGATCCCGATAAACTGAAGATACAATCGGCCTCTATAAGGACAACCAAGTTTAGCTTTATTATTCTGGGGCATGAACTCGTCGTAAGAGCTTTTCCATTTTCGTCCCAGGATGCGGAGGTCATGACCTGTTCCCAGACAACAGTGTTCAATATCCTTGAGTATTTCAGTGTGCGTTACCCGGAGTACAGGGCGGTTTTGCCAAGCCAGATGATGAGCGAGGTGGAACATCGTTCTACGGAGAGGGTTTTGCCGTCCACAGGGCTACATTATCTCACAATGTCTGCTCTATTGAAAACATTTGGCTTTTCCCCAAGGGTTTACACCAGAGAAGCCTTTACAAGCAAAGATGAGACCGATAAGGCGAAAATACCGGAGAAGTTTAAAAGGATATTTCACTATTATGTAGAAAGTGGCATCCCACTTGCTGTAGGGGTAGATATTGCAGAATTATCGTGTGGCCATGCTATTAACTGCATAGGCCACGGTCAGCCGAAGGAGGATATTTCCGGTGTCAAGACCTGTCCTATAGGCCAGTATCAATATATCAACGCAGCTGATCTCTATGATGATTATGTCGTGATGGATGATAACTGTTATCCCTACAAGATAGAAGGTTTTGATGAGATAGCCCCTCAATATAAGACGAGGTCTGAAGTCTTTATGTTTGCTGTGCCGCTTTATAAAAGAATATTTCTGGAGGCAACGGACGCAGCGGCGATTTTAGAGAGAATTTTCCAAATGGAGGAGTTTTCTTTTGCTAAAGTGGTTCCAGAAGTCATCAAAAAGACGGGCGAACCCGTGGATGTAAAGAATCCCCTTGTCCTGAAGATATTCTTAACCTCTTCCAGGAAATACAGGAAATTCAGGGCAAGTAAGGAATCAGATATCCATGCTTCAGCATTTTACGCCACGTTACGGCTGCCAAAATTCATCTGGGTGGCTGAGATTTCAACATATTGTGCCTATCGGCGAAATGAAGTATTTGGGGAAATTGTTATTGACGCCACATCCCGCCGCAGGGAACAGATTCTTGACAGTTTAATTCTAATCCGCTATTTGAACTTCGTGGGATTTCGCGCATCTGCGGAAACAAATGTGGATCTCAACAAAATGCAAAAAGCGGATGTGATGAAGTACCCATATTGTATGTATCAAAACAATCTGGATGAATTTGGAGGCAAATGTGATGAACATGATTTCCCCGCTTGAGTTGGAACTGGATCCGGAGAATGTTTTTGCTACAGTCCCGGATGCGGATTATCAAGCGATATTGGAACGGCTTGATGAGCAGGTTGCCAGCGACATGACAGAAAATGAAATCCAGGCGGCTAAGAGCATTGAATACGCCTCAAAATTTGTTGCGTTAATCTGATATGGCCGTCTGGAAAAACTCAATCTATGGGGTTTGCCAGACGACAATCAAAAGGAACCGGACGCGAAAACCGCGCCCGGCCCCCTTTGCCCCTTTTGTAAACGACATTTGTCAGTTTGCCGGAATTACCGCCGCCACTCCGGCCTCCAGCGCCCCCGTTTTTCGGAGCTATTTCGCACGACCCTGTAGCTATGTCCACTAATCCAGTAATTCGTAAGAGTCAATCCGTATCGCCGGAACGGTGATCGCTCCCCCCAGGGTGCTCTGATACGTGATGGAACCGCGACACTTGCCATAAACACGGATGCGGTCATCCTCAAGAATGCGCGACTCTCCCTTTTGCCTCTTATAACCAGCAAGCCACATATCGCTGCTGTAAGATTCGCCAGGCTTGTCCTGGGCAATGCGGAGCGTAGCATCAAGGCCATCTTCCACAACCTGGACGACCTTGCCGGAGAACGTAACATCCTTCTCCTTGTATCGCTCCGGGTTTCGCGCAACATCCCGATATTTGACGGTCCGGTACTGCCCCGTGCCAGAGTTTTTGTTACGGTCTGCGGCTCCAGCCGCCGCCGTCAGGCACAGCACCAAACATACCACCGCTAAAAACTGTTTCGCAAACTTCATCAAAACACACGCTCCTTTGAAAAGTGAATTTGGGTTTTGAATACAAACAGAGGGCACGCGGACAGACGACGGCGCCCTGTGTTTTCGGATGGGGTTTGAAAAGGGAAAAAGGGAACTACGAGAGCGGACTATAATGCTCTGCTCTGCTCTG
>JAFUYV010000184.1 GCA_017476945.1 Fretibacterium sp. | reverse complement strand
AGGTCGAGAACCTCAAGCACATGGGCGTGGAGTTCCAGACGAGCTTCCTGGTGGGTCGCACGGAGCCCCTGGAGCAGCTCCTGGACCGCGAGGGCTTCGACGCGGCGTTCATCGGGACGGGGGCGGGCCTGCCGAAGTTCCTGGGCATCGAGGGCGAGAACCTAATTGGCGTCTTCAGCGCCAACGAGTACCTGACCCGCGCGAACCTGATGAAGGCCTACGACCTGGAGCACGCGAACACCCCGATGTTCCCGGCCAAGCGCGTGGCGGTCTTCGGCGGCGGCAACGTGGCAATGGACGGGGCCCGCATGGCCCTGCGCCTCGGGGCGGAGAAGGTCTACTGCGTCTACCGCCGTACCCGCGCGGAGATGCCCGCCCGTGCCGAGGAGGTCGCGCACGCCATGGAGGAGGGCGTGGACTTCCACTTCCTGGAGAACCCCACGCGCTTCATCGGCGACGAGAGCGGCAGGCTGAAGGCTGTGGAACTCCTGAGCTACGAGCTGGGCGAGCCGGACGAGTCGGGCCGCCGCAAGCCCGTCGCCAAGCCCGGGACGGAGCATCAGCTTGAGATCGACGCGGCGATCGTGGCCCTGGGCAACGAGTCGAACCCGTTGATGGCCCAGACCACCAAGGGGCTCAACGTCACGAAGCGCGGCAACATCGTCGTGGACGAGAACCAGAAGACCAGCATCCCGCGCGTGTGGGCGGGCGGTGACATCGTGCTGGGGGCCGCGACGGTCATCCTCGCGATGGGCGAGGGCCGCCGCGCCGCCGCGAGCATCAACGAGTACCTGGCCGGAAAGTAAACGAGGCTCATCGAAACTTCAGAGCGGTAAGGGGGCGCCGCCTCCTTACCCTCTTTTCTGCTTTGGCTTTCCCTTCTGCTTATACTGCCGGACCGCGGCATTTCTTTTCCAGAAAGGTGGATTACAGGTCACATGAAAAAGGTATTGATTTTTGCGTTGGCATTGGCATTGGCATTGGTCTTTGCGGCGGCGGGCGCGTTTGGGGCGACAACCCTGAAGCTCGGCACCACCGTCAACGAACAGGACTCCTTCCAGGTGGCGGCGGAGAAATTCAAGGCCCTTGTGGAGGAGCGCACCGGCGGAGAGTACGTGATTGAGATCTACCCCAACGGCAGCCTGGGCGGCGAGTCCGACATGCTGGACTCCATGACGATGGATATGCTGGACATGGGGATCATCACCTCCGGCCCCTTCGTCAACTTCTCCGCCATGATGGGCGTGCTGGATATGCCCTTCCTCTTCGCGAACAACGCGGAGGCCTACAAGGTGCTGGACGGGGAGATTGGCCAGGAACTGCTGGACACCCTTGAGGCCGCGGGGCTGAAGGGCCTGGCCTACGCCGAGCGGGGCTTCCGTAACGTGACGAACTCCGTGCGGCCCGTCGCCAACGCGGAGGACATCAAGGGGCTGAAGCTGCGCGTCATGGAGAACGAGGTCTACACCGCGACCTTCAGGGCGCTGGGCGTCAACGCCACGCCGATGCAGTGGGCCGACGCGCTGACCGCCATGCAGCAGAACACCATTGAGGGCGAGGAGAACCCCATCAACGTCATCTTCTCCTACGGCCTTTGGGATTACAACCAGAAGTACGTGACCCTGGACCGCCACAGCTACTCCACCGCCATCATCACCATGAGCCTCGAGGCGTTCAAGCGCCTGGACGCGGAGACGCAGAAGATTTTCAAGCAGGCCGCTCAGGAGGCGGCGGAGTACGAGCGCCAGTGGGTGGCCGACCAGGAGGCCGGGCAGTTCAAGGCCATCAAGGACCATGGCGTGAACGTCGTCGAGAACCCCGACGTGGACTCCTTCCGGCAGGCCGTGAAGGGCGTGTATGAGGCCTATCCGCAGTACGCGGACACCATCGCGCGTATTCAGTCCCTTTTGGCCAGGTAGCGGATAAACACAGCGAAATTTGATGAAAGCTCTGATAAGGCTCAGCGATGCCCTGGATAAGCTCTGCGGCGTCCTGATCGTTGTGATGCTGGGGCTGATGGTGACCTTCACCACAGCCCAGATCGTATGCCGGATGTGGTTCACGTCGCTCTCCTGGTCCGAGGAGGCTACCCGCTTCCTGCTGATATGGTCCACGTTCCTTGGGGCGGCGTGCGTCTACCGCCACAACGGAAACATCGCCATCACCCTCGTCCAGGGGCTCTTCCCCGAGGGGGCGCGGAAGGGGCTGCGTGTCGCCGTCCATGCCGTGTGTCTTGCCCTCTTCTGCGTGCTGTTCTACTATGGCGTTCTCTACTGCACCCGCCAGGTTCGCACCGCGGCGGCGCTTCCCATTCAGATGAAGTACATTTACATGTGCCTGCCCGCCGGTATGCTCGTGATGGCTGTCCATGCCGTCGTGATGCTGGTCGGGGCGCTGAGGGGGACGGAATAATGGCGGCGGTCCTGTTCTCCGTCTTCATCGTCCTGCTCCTGATTGGCGTCCCCGTGGCCTTTGCGATTGGCTCCGCCGCGGCGGTCACGATTACGGCGGGACTGGGCGGCGGAAAGCTCCTGATGGTCATTCAGCGGATGTTCGAGAGCTGCAACTCCTTCTCCCTCATCGCCGTGCCGTTCTTCATCCTTGCCGGGGACCTGCTCTCCAAGGGGAAGATCTCGCGGCTTCTGGTGGAGTTTTGCGAGTCCATTTTGGGCATGATACGCGGCGGTCTGTCCGTGGTGTCGGTGCTGGCGGGGATGTTCTTCGCCGCCATCTCCGGCTCCGGCGCGGCCACCACCGCGGCCGTGGGCGGCGCTCTGATCCCGGAACTCAGGGCCAGGGGGTACCGCGAGGACGCCTCCGCCGCCCTCATCGCCGCCGCGGGGACCATTGGCGTGGTCATCCCGCCCTCCGTCCCCATGGTGCTCTACGCCGTCATCGCCGAGGTGAGCGTCAACAGCCTGTTCAAGGCGGGGTTCGTCCCCGGCTTCATCATGGGCGGCATCCTCATCGCCATCGCCCTGTATCAGGGGCACAAGCACCGTTACCCCAAGGGGGGCGCCTTCTCCCTGGGGCGGGTGCTGCGGTCCTTTTTTGCCGCCATCCCCGGCATCATGATGCCCCTTATCATCCTGGGGGGGATTTTTTCGGGCGTCTTCACGCCCTCCGAGGCGGCGGCCGTGGCCGTGGTCTACGCGGTGTTCGTCTCCGCCTTCATCTACCGCGACCTGACGCTGAAGGGGCTTTTTGAGATCATGCTGGGCTCCGCGCGGACCAGCGCGGTTATCATGATTATCATCGCCTGCTCCGGGCCCTTTGGGTGGTGCCTCGCGAACTGGAAGATACCGGAGACGATCTCCGCCGCTGTCCTGTCCGTCTCCTCCAACAAATACGTCATCATGCTGCTCATCTCGATGATTATCCTTGTCGCCGGTGTCTTCATGGAGACCTCGTCGGCCATTATCCTCCTGACCCCGGTCTTCCTGCCGCTGATACGGGCGCTGGGGATCTCCACCCTGCACTTCGGGGTGCTGTTCGTCGTGGGCATCGCCATTGGCATGATCACGCCCCCCGTGGCCATCAACCTGTTCGTCGCGTCGGGGATCACGGGCCTTCCCCTTGAGAAAATCTCCAGGGCGGTGGCCCCGTACCTGATTGGCCTTGTCCT
>JAFUYV010000183.1 GCA_017476945.1 Fretibacterium sp. | reverse complement strand
TTTTATAGTGGTGATTTGTATCGCTTCAGGGTCCGTGTGCTTCGAGCCATTAACCGCATTATACAGGCTCAGCGTCCACGCTTTGTTCCCCTCAGAACCAAAAATAAAATTAAAAAGCCTGTCCTTATACCGCGGATGATCCTCTGGCATCCCGGATTACCTCCACTGCCATCATCACAGTTTCCCCCGCCACTCCATCAGGACCTCATACAATATCTGGTCAAGGCCAATTTCCGGTTCCCATCCAGTGTCTTGCGTCAGTTTGCTGTGGTCGCAACAGATCACCGGCGTGTCGCTGGGCCTCATCTTTGCGGGGTCCTGTTCCACTGGGATATCCGTACCCGATAGAGTCAGCAGTTTTTTTAAAATTTCTCTCGCACTGCAGGCTGTCCCTGAGCCCACATTATAGACTTCCCCTATTCTCCCCTTTTCTGCAAGAAGACGATAAGCCCGAACCACATCCCTGACATGGGTGAAATCCCTTCGAGAATCCAGGTTCCCCACCCGCAGGCAACGCCGCAGCCCCTTTTCAACCCGCACGATACCCGAGGCAAAGTCTGGGATGAGAAATCCCTCTCGCTGTCCCGGTCCCCCATGGTTAAAAGAACGGGTCATACAGATATTCAATCCATAGGCCCTGGCATAGACAACCGCCATTTGCTCCTGTGCCAGTTTGGAGACCGCGTAGGGTGACCGAGGATTGAGCGGGAGGGTCTCACCAACGGATGCTCCAGCCTCACCCAAAGTCCCGTATTCATCCGAGGAGCCTACCAGAACCATATGGGCCTGCGGCACAACCGCCCGCACAGCTTCCATCAGGTTGACAGTGGCAATCACGTTGATCTCAAAGGTCCTTTGAGGTATCTCCCAGGACTTCGCCACGTCGGCCTGCCCGGCCAGGTGAATTACGACATCCGGCCGCGTATCCCGCAGCGCGGAGATGGTCTGAACCTCGTCCAACAAGTCAGCCTGAAGGGTTCCCTCACCCGCCAGGACATCCAACCCAGTCACATTGTAGCCATTCTGCTCAAGTTCCTCACGAAGGTAACGCCCCACAAAACCGAGGCTCCCTGTTATTAGAGCATTCACCGCTGCGCCTCTTGTCTCGCCAAAGCCAGGTCGTGCTCCGCCATCTTGGCGCAAAGCTCCTCATAACTTGTCTTTTGGGGATTCCACCCCAGCTTTTTTCGCGCCTTTGCAGGGTCTCCAAGCAGGTTCACCACGTCAGTGGGACGGAACCACCTGGGATTGACGCTGACCCGCATTTTTCCCGTCTTTTTGTCGTATCCCTTCTCGTCAAGGCCTGCCCCCCGCCATTCCAGCTCAATGCCGTCGTGGGCGAAAACCCGCGTCGTGAACTCCCGCACAGTGTGCTGCACTCCGGTGGCGATGACGTAATCATCAGGCTCATCCTGCTGGAGGATCAGCCACATGCACTCCACGTAGTCCTTGGCATAGCCCCAATCCCGCAGGGAATCCAGGTTCCCCAGCTCAAGGTGGTCCTGCAGGCCAGCCGCAATGCGCCCGGCCGCACGGGTAATCTTCCGCGTCACAAACTCCTCACCCCGGCGTTCCGACTCATGGTTGAACAGGATGCCGTTGCAGGCAAACATCCCGTAAGCCTCCCGGTACTGCTTCATCATCCAGAAGCCATATTGTTTGGCAATGGCATAAGGACTGTAAGGATGGAAAGGGGTGTCCTCATTCTGCGGACATTCCTCCACCTTTCCAAATAACTCGGAAGTGGACGCCTGATAAACCCGGCAGTCCCTCAGCCCCAGCGTGCGGACCGCCTCCAAAATACGCAGCACCCCCAAGGCATCGACGTCGCCCGTATACTCCGCCGCGTCAAAGCTCACCTGCACATGGCTTTGCGCCGCAAGATTATAAACCTCATCGGGCTGAACCTGACGCATGATGCGGACGACAGAGGAGGAATCGGAGAGATCTCCCTTATGCAGGCAAAGCCGGTTCAAAATGGACTCGATGCGTTCCGTATTGGGGACAGAGGCATGACGCACCAGGCCATGTACCTCATAGCCCTTTTCCAACAGCAATTCCGCCAGATAAGACCCATCCTGCCCCGTAATTCCGGTGATCAACGCTCGCTTCATCTAAAATTCCTCCGTTGCGCGGTGATATGTTTACCTTACAGCGTAATAAGGATATCATGCAGCTTTTTCGCCGACTCGTCCCAGGAAAAACGCTTGGCGTTTTCGTGCCCCTTCGCGATCAATTCCTCGCGAAAGGGGGCGTCATAGAGACAGCGTTCAATGGCGGCAGCAGCGGCCGGCGTGTCCATGGGGTCAACCAGTACGGCGGCGCCACCGGCCACCTCCGGCAGGGACGTCACGTTGGCGCACACCACCGGGGTCCCGGCAGCCTGCGCCTCGATAATGGGGATCCCAAAGCCCTCATAAATGGAAAGCCACACCAGCGCAGAAGCCATCTGATAGACGGCGGCCTTATCCTCCACGCTGACCCCGTCAACGTAACAGGGCGTGACGCTGTTCTCCGCAGCGCAGGCTTTGGTCGCGTCCAGCGGATTGGTGATGACCAGCGCGTATTCCCGGCGCGCTGCCTCCGGCAGGCGGGCATAGGCCCGGATGACGGACTCCACGTTTTTGCGCCGGGTGCAGGTTCCGAAGTAGAGAATGTACTTATCCGGAAGATGATATTTTGCCCTGATAGCTTCAGCATCAGGACACGGCGAAGCAAACTGCTCCGCGTCCACACCGCAGTAGACGACATCAATACACTCTCCACCAACATGAAAGTAATCCATCAGGTCTCTTTTAGAGAACTCTGAATCCGTGATGATCCTTGCTGATTTTTCAATGACGTTTTCTATCGCCTTTTTGAAATAATCAGCATCCCCGGAGGCCCCCCGAAGGGGGATGATGTCATGGACGCAGGTGACGACCTTGCCCTTTACAGGAAGAAGCGGAGCCTGGAACCAGAAGAACAGAAAGACGTCGCTCTCGCTGTCCCCGGCCCAGAAATTGTAGTTGGGCAGGAGACGGCGAAACGGCAGCAGGCGGAACATCGCCCAGGCGGGGACGCGGCTGAAATGGATGGGGAAACGAAAGCGCCGGTAATCCTCCGGCACGAGGGGCTGGGACATCCTCTTCCGAAAGGCCGTCCCCCTGAGCTCGATATCGTTGTAGTCCATCAGCCGCAGGACCAGTTCGTTAGTGTAGACGCTGATGCCAAACTCCGGTATGTTGACATTCCTCAAATCGACGTTGACCTTCCGCATAACCGTTTCCCCTTTCCGCCGCCCCTTGCCTCACTTGCCGCCGCGCTTGACGGACTCCTTCATAATGACGTCGTGCGCGCCGCCCTCAACCAGCGTCACCGGAGACACCCGCGTCAGCCGCGCCTTCTCCCGCATCTCCGCCAGCGTCAGCGCCCCGCAGTTGCAGAACGTCGAGCGGATCTTGCTCAACGTCTCCGCAAGGTTATCCCGAAGGCTCCCCGCGTAGGGGACATAGCTGTCCACGCCCTCCTCAAACGACAGCTTCGCCTGCGCCGCGTCGCCTGAGTCGTATCGCTGCCAGTTCCGCGCGCGCGACGACCCCTCGCCCCAGTACTCCTTCACGTAGTTCCCGTTCACCATCACGCGGTTCGTCGGGCTCTCGTCAAAGCGCGCGAAATAACGGCCCAGCATACAGAAATCCGCGCCCATCGCCAGGGCCAGCGTGATGTGGTAGTCCATCACGATGCCGCCGTCCGAGCACACCGGCACGTACACTCCCGTCTCGCGGAAATACTCGTCCCGCGCGCGCGCCACCTCGATGACCGACGTCGCCTGCCCCCGGCCGATGCCCTTCGCTTCCCGCGTGATGCAGATGGACCCCCCGCCGATTCCGACCTTCACGAAGTCCGCCCCCGCGTCCGCCAGGAAACGGAAGCCGTCCGCGTCCACCACGTTGCCGCCGCCCACCTTCACGCTGTCCCCGTAGCGGCCGCGTATCCACGCCAGCGTCCGGCGCTGCCATTCCGTGAAGCCCTCAGAGGAATCAACGCACAGCACGTCCACCCCCGCGTCCACCAGGGCGGGCACACGCTCCTCGTAGTCCCGTGTGTTGATGGCCGCGCCCACGGCGTAGCGTTTCTGCGAGTCCAGCAGCTCCAGGGGGTTCTCCTTGTGCATGTCATAGTCCTTGCGGAACACGAACGCCACCATGTTCCCCTCGCTGTCCACGATGGGCAGCGAGTTCAGCTTGTGCGCCCACAGGATGTCGTTCGCCTCGCTGAGGGTGAGGCCGTCGTGAGCCAGCACCACGCGGTCGATGGGGGTCATGAAGTCGCGCACGCGCTCGTCCGGGCTCATGCGGCTCTCACGGTAGTCCCGGCTTGTGACGATGCCCAAAAGCCGCCCCGTCAGGCTGCCATCGTGGGTGACGGCCACGGTGGTGTGCCCCGTGCGCGCCTTCAACTCCAGGATGTCCGCAAGGGTCTGATCCGGCCCGATGGACGAGTCGTTCGCCACAAAACCCGCCTTGTAGCGCTTCACACGGCGCACCATCTCCGCCTCGCGCTCAATGGTCTGGGAACCATACAGAAACGCGATGCCCCCCTCCCGCGCCAGCGCGATGGCCATGCGGTCGTCGGACACGGACTGCATGGCCGCGGAGACAAGGGGAATGTTGATGGAAAGAGGGTTTTCGCCATCAGATGGCCGGAAACGGCACAGGGGCGTCCGCAGGGACACGTTCGCCGGGATACAGTCCTCCGAGGAGTAGTTCTGGATGAGGAGATACTCTGAGAAGGTGTGGGATGGTTGATCATAGAAAAAGGCCATGTCGTACTCCTTTACGCAGAGACGGAGAAATCGGAGAGCCCTCAACAGCCGGGGCTCAGGAGACCGCCCTCTTATTGTACCATTAGCAGCCCCGGATACCAGTAGCGCCTGCCCTTCGCCTCCTTGGCCCGGTCCCAGGCCGCGAGGATCTTCACGGCCTCGTTGGCGGCGCGCACGCTGTTGTCGATGCCCTCGTACTCAAAGGAGTCCCTCAGCCGATGGGCGACGACGGCAAGGACCGCGCCAGCCCGCAGGCCGTAGACACCTGACAGCGTGAGGATCGTCGCGGCCTCCATCTCAAAGTCCATGACCCCGGCGCGGTTCAGGTCCTCGATCTTGCGCGCGGAGGCGGACTGCGCATAGCCCCCAAGGCCGGGCCGGGCCTGCCCGCAGTAGAAGGAGGCCGTCGTGCAGCTCACGCCCACATGATAAGGGACCTCCAGGCGCTCGCACGCCTCGACGAGGGCGGCCGTCACCTCATAGTGAGCCGCGGCGGGGTAAGAAAGGTCCACATAATCCGGGCTGGTCCCGTCCTGCCGCATGGCCCCAGAACAGATGACGAGGTCGCCGCACTGCACCTCCTCTTGAATGGCCCCACACGACCCCACGCGGATGAAGGTGTCCGCGCCCAGGGCCGCCAGCTCCTCCAAAGCGATGGAGGCGGAGGGCCCGCCCATGCCGGTGGAGCAGGCGGTGACGGGGACCCCGCCGAGGGCCCCACTCCATGTTCGATGCTCGCGGTTGTTCGCGATGAAGCGGGCCTCGTCCCATCCCCCCGCAATGACGTCAACCCGCTCCGGGTCACCGGGAAGAAGGACGTAGCGGTTGACGTCCCCCCTCCTGCAGCGGATGTGGTACTGAAGGCCCTCCTCCATGACGGGGCGCTCCGCCCCGGAATGCCAGCCCTGCTTCATCTTCCGGAGCGGCTCACATGATCGCATACAGGACGCCATCCCCGCTGCCGAGGTAGAGCACGCCCCCCTCAAAGGCGGGAGTCCCGTTGATGCCGGCGCCCGTGGTGAAGGTGGAAAGCAGTCTGCCTGTCCCGGCATCCAGGATGGACAAGACGCCCTGGCCGCCGCCGGCGAACACCATGCCCTCCCGGACGACCGGTTTGGCCGACACATCGCCGCCCTGCGTGTTGAACTGCCACAGGACCTTTCCGCTCGTCGCGTCGATGGCGGCAATATTCCCCCTGGCCGTCCCCACGACAACCTTCCCCGCGCCCACCTCCGGAGAGGTCGTTACGGGATCCTCCACGTTGGCCTTCCACTGAGGGACGTTGCCCTTGAGCTTCACGCGCTGGACGGAGCCGTCCCAGCTTGAAAAGAAGGCGCTGCCCTCGCTGATGGCCGGAGTGTTGACCGGCCCCCCCGCGCCGCCGCCTGTCAGCCGCTTGCCGTTCTCCGGGTCAATGACGCTGAACACGCCTCCCTGTTCCCCCAGAAGGAGCACCCCCTCGCCAAGCGCCGGGGCGCCGCGGAGCTCCTGGCTGGACTCGTAGCTCCAGAGGGGCCTGCCGTCCGCCGCAT